>NZ_LUAZ01000104.1:0-1398 GCF_001647255.1 Cellulosimicrobium sp. I38E | reverse complement strand
CATCCGCCGCTCGTTCCTCGCGGCTCCCGCCAGGCCCGCCACGACGCGGCACCACCACCCACCCCGCCCTGCTCCGTCTCACCCTGGTCGTTGCTCACCTTGGGCGACCGCCCGCGGGGTGGGGCTCGGCCCGCGCCGCGCGGCCGGCCAGGCCGCGCGACCGGCCGGGTCGCCGCACCGCCGCGCCGGGACAGTCGCCGGTCGCGGGACCGTCACGCGGGCAGGTGGTTCGGGCGCGTCCGGCGCGCGGGACGCGTCCTTGTCGCCTGCTCGACCGCCGGGCCGGCCTGGTCGGGCTCATGCCGAGCCGGCACGGGCGTACCCGCCCCGGCGGGCCACCCGATGGTCGCGAGTGGGCGACCGGCGTCCCCGGGCGAGACGATCGCCGAGCGGTGGGGGTGGGCTCGGATGCGAAGGGGCGTCAGAGCGGCGCTCCTCAAACCCACGGCCGACAGACCAGGGTGACGGCGCCGCAGCCCCGAGCACCGAGGCCACCCGCGCCGCGGACCCGACCACGCGGGCCTGCGACCCGACCGGGGATCTACCTCGCCCGACCGGGGATCTACCCCGAGCAGCAGGTCAGGCGGACTTCTCCCGCGGGGTACGGCTGCGCGCGGTCGACGTGCGCGGCACGATCGTGGGGTTCACGTTGTCCAGCACGACCTCACGCGTGATCACCACACGCTCCACGTCATCGCGCGACGGAACGTCGAACATCACCTGCTGCAACACCTCCTCCATGATCGCGCGCAACCCCCGCGCCCCCGTCCCACGCAACAACGCCTGCTCCGCGACCGCCTCCACCGCACCCTCGGTGAACTCCAGCTCCACCCCGTCGATCGCGAACATCCGCTGATACTGCTTCACCAACGCATTGCGCGGCTGCGTCAAGATCCGCACCAACGCCTCGGAGTCCAACGCCGACACCGACGCGATCACCGGAAGGCGCCCGATGAACTCCGGGATCAACCCGAACCGGTGCAGATCCTCCGGACGCACCTGCGCGAACAGATCCTCCCCCGCACCCGTCTCGATCGGCGCACCGAAACCCACACCCCGCTTACGCGCCCGCGCCGCCACGATGTCGTCCAACCCCGCGAACGCCCCCGCCACGATGAACAACACGTTCGACGTGTCCACCTGGATGAACTCCTGATGCGGATGCTTGCGACCACCCTGCGGCGGCACCGACGCGCTCGTGCCCTCGATGATCTTCAACAACGCCTGCTGCACACCCTCACCCGACACATCACGCGTGATCGACGGGTTCTCCGCCTTACGAGCCACCTTGTCGATCTCGTCGATATAGATGATCCCCGTCTCCGCCTTCTTCACGTCGAAGTCCGCCGCCTGCACCAGCTTCAACAGAATGTTCTCCACGTCCTCACCGACATACCC
>NZ_LUAZ01000103.1:0-1470 GCF_001647255.1 Cellulosimicrobium sp. I38E | reverse complement strand
CCGCAGGACTGACCCGAGCACGACGTCACCCGCCGTCGAGCACGACATGGGGGTCGTTCTCCGGCCCTTTCCGTCCGTCAGGTCGTGCTCGACGGCGGGTGACGTCGTGCTCGGGTCAGTCCTGCGGCGGGCGGCGCAGGCGCTTGACCTCGGTGCGCCGCTTCTTGGCGCCGATCCGGCGCTCGACCGACCCGCGGGTGGGCCGGGTCGCGCGGCGCGGCGGCCCGGGCGGGGCGACGGCGTCGGCCAGCAGGGCGGCGAGCCGCGTCCGTGCGGCGTCCCGGTTGCGCCGCTGCTCCCGGTGCTCGGACGCCGTGACCGTGACGACGCCGTCCACGACCCGCCGGCCCAGCCGGTCCAGCACCCGTGCGCGCTGGGACTCCGTGAGCACCGCCGACCGCGCGACGTCCCACGAGAGCTCGACGCGCGAGTCGGTCGTGTTGACACCCTGCCCGCCGGGCCCGGACGAGCGCGAGAACCGCCACGACAGCTCCGCCTCGGGGACGACCAGGGTGGTCGTCACGCGCAGACCGGGGCGGGCGTCGTCGGGCATCCGTCCATCGTGCCCGACGGCGCCCGCGCGGCCCAGGAGATTCGTCGCCCACCGCGCGGTGCGGGCCGACCGGCGGCCCGCCCGCCGACGACGTCCTCAGCGGTCGAGCTGCGCGTCGATCTCCGCGACGCGTGCCGCGACGAGGTCGCGGACGACGTCGTCGGGCAGCGGGTGGTCGCTCGAGAACCGGACGGTCCCCTTGGCGTGCGAGAAGCCGTCGAGCCGCGGCTCGACGGCGGTCACGGCGGCGGGGCTGAACGGGTAGACCGCGAGGTGCTTCGCCGACGCCATGGCGCTGAGCAGCGCCTTGCCGCGGTGGAGCAGCGCGGGCATGCCGTAGCTCGTGCCCTCCGTGGCGTCGGGCACGACGTCGCGCGCGACCCCGACGACGCGCGCGAGCGTCGTGCGGTCCGGCTCGTCGACGCCGGCCAGGTAGTCCGTGACGGTCCCCATCGGGACATCGTCCCGCCGCCTGCGGCGGACCGCTCGGCGAGCGGGACGGTCCGTCCGACCTGCAAGATCACAGTGCGCCCACCTTGACCTCAACCGTGGTCGAGGTCCTAGCGTGGCTGCATACCGACGGAAGGAACCTGAGGAACCATGCCTGTCTACACTCTCCCCGAGCTGTCCTACGACTACGGTGCGCTCGAGCCGCACATCTCCGGGCGGATCATGGAGCTGCACCACTCCAAGCACCACCAGGCCTACGTCACCGGCGCGAACACCGCCCTGGAGAAGCTCGCCGAGGCCCGCGAGACCGGCGACTTCGCCGCGATCAACCTCCACGAGAAGAACCTCGCGTTCAACCTCGGCGGCCACGTCAACCACTCCGCGTTCTGGACCAACCTCTCCCCCGAGGGCGGCGGCGAGCCCACCGGCGAGATCGGCGCCGCGATCGACGAGCACTTCGGCTCCTT
>NZ_LUAZ01000102.1:0-1619 GCF_001647255.1 Cellulosimicrobium sp. I38E | reverse complement strand
CGTCCTGAGCCAGGATCAAACTCTCCGTAAATGAACAACGCCCACCACCAAGCACAGCCCGGCAGTGAACAATCCATACGAAGCGAACCCAACCGGGTTCACAAAACTGGCATCAACACGAAAGATGACATCATCTTCCGAAATCAACCAAAGGAATCCCAGACACAACCAACCACCCCACCCGACGGGCGAAGACGATCAGCCATGCCACAGGGACAAAAAATTGGCATTGACTAACAAGCACACTGTTGAGTTCTCAAACAACCGACACACACCAACTCAGCACCACCCGACCGGGCGGAACCTCGCTTGGGGCAACCCTTCAACCTTACCAGGTCTTCCCCGGCTCCTCAACCCCGGCTGTTCGCCGTGGTCCAGTCACCGTGGTCTTCCTCGTCGCGGGCAGGAGAACATCCTACGCCATGCGGTGGAAGGGTTTCGACCCCGGGACCAGCCACCCTCGATCGTTCGAGGCGGTGTCTGTTCCTCCCTGTCGGGCCGACATCCAGAACATTACGCGGCCCGTCGCGCCAGGGTCAAGCCGGGCCCGGGTGACCCGGCACACAGGCCGCCGGGCGTCCGCACGCGGTCCCTCCCCAGGTCCGGGAGGCTCGGGCCTCCCTCGCTCCTCGGGCAGGAGACGCCACGACAGGTCCCGGCCCGTCACGACGGCCGCGCCGCCCGCAGCACCACGCGGTCCCCCGGCCGGAGCTGCGCCGCCCGGTCGACGTCGTCGGGACGCAGCACCCCGATGACCGGGTAGCCCCCGGTGACCGGGCGGTCCGCGAGGAAGACGACCGGCCGGCCGTCGGGCGGGACCTGCACCGCTCCGCGGACGAGGCCCTCGGAGGGCAGCTCGCCCGAGCGACGCGGGACCGCCTGCCCGTCCAGCCGGATCGCGACCCTGTCGCTGTCCGCGCTCACGGTCCGCAGAGCTCGCAACGCCTGCCACGCGCCCGGGAGGAACCAGTCGGCACGCGGTCCGGGCAGGATCTCGAGCACCGCGCCCGCCCGCTCGCCGGGGCGCAGCTCCCCGGGGACGTGGCGCACGGGTGCGACGCCGGGGGCGGCCCAGCGACCGGCCACCGGGGCCCCGACCGTCAGCTCGTCCCCCGGCCGCAGCGGCGCAGGTCCGATCCCCGCGAGGGTGTCGCGCGACCGCGATCCGAGGACGGCGCCCGGGGTGACGCCGCCCCGCACAGCGACGTAGGTCCGCAGCCCCCGCGTCGCGATCCCGAGCCGCAGCACGCCACCGGTCGGCACCGGGACGGGTGCGTTCATGCCCACGGGCATCCCGTCGACGGTCGCGGGCACCGCTGCCCCGGTGAGCGCGACCACCGCGCGCTCCCGGAACCGGAGCGCGAGCCCGCCGAGGGCGACCTCGAGGGTCGCGGCGCTCGCCGGGTTGCCGACGAGCCGGTTCGCGAGCGCGTGGGACGTCCGGTCGGCGGCCCCCGACGGCCCGACGCCGATCGCCGCGAGACCGGGGCGACCCTCGTCCTCGACGAGCACGAGCGGGCCCGTCGCGAGCACCTCGACGGCGGTCGTCGTCCCGGAGCCCGCACTCGCGCGCCACCCTTCGGGGCCCTCCCCCGGCTCCCGGCCCACGGGGCCCTCCC
>NZ_LUAZ01000101.1:0-1708 GCF_001647255.1 Cellulosimicrobium sp. I38E | reverse complement strand
GCTTTTCCTCCCGGCGCTCGGAGCAGCCCGGCGAGCAGGACGAGCGCCGTGGGGACGAGACCGCCCGTCGTGACGCACGGGCCCGCGCGCCGCGCTTCCTGCTCGCCGGGCTGCTCCGAGCGCCGGGAGGAAAAGCCCTGCGGGCGGAGGACCGGACCGTGCCACCATCGGTCGGTGCGCACCGACGACCCCGCCCCCGTCGAGCTCGAGCTGTCGGGCGGCAACGTGAACGAGGTCGTCCGCGTCGGCGATACGGTGCACCGGACGGGGGGACCGTGGACCCCGACGATCCACGCGCTCCTCGCGTGGGTCCGCGCCCAGGGGGTCTCGGTGGCGCCCGCCCCGCTCGGCCTCGACGACGCCGGCCGCGAGGTCCTGACCTGGACCGAGGGCGAGGTCGGCGGCTGGCCGCTCCCCGACTGGCTCTGGGACCGCTCGACCCTGCGCGAGTCGGGCGCGATGCTGCGCGCGTGGCACGACGCGACGGTCGGCTTCGGTCTCGCGCGGGCCGTCTGGCGCTCCCCGGTGCGCGAGCCGGCCGAGGTCGTGTGCCTCAACGACGCCGCGCCGTACAACATGGTCCGCGCGGACGGCACCCTCGTCGGGTTCATCGACGTGGACATGGCGTCGCCCGGGCCCCGGGTCTGGGACGTCGCGTACCTCGCCTACCGACTGTGCGGCTGGTGCGAGGACATGCCGGCCCCGCCCGGGCTCGCGCCCGAGGAGCGGCTCGCCGAGCTGCTCGCCGGCTACGGCCGCGACCGCGCGCCGGCTCCCGACGACGTGCTGTCGGCGATGCACGACCGTCTCCGGGACCTCGCCGACTGGACGGACGCGCACGCCCGGAAGACCGATCGGCCGGACCTGCACGACCACGCCGCGATGTACCGCCGCGACGCGGCGCGCCTCCCCCGGGACTAGGCGGCGTCGTCGGCCATGAGGTCGACGACCTCGCCGGAGACGAGCCGGGCGAGCAGGTCGAGGTCGACGAGCTCCAGCGACGGCGTCCGGCTCAGGCCGGGCGCCGGGAGGACGGGGACCACGGCTTCCACGCCGAGCGTGGCCGCGCCGGAGGCGCGGGCGGACGCGATGCCCGCGGGCGAGTCCTCGATCGCGACGCAGCGCGCGACGTCGACGCCGAGCCGCTCGGCCGCGAGCAGGTAGGGCTCGGGGTCGGGCTTGCCGCGCTCGACCTCGTCCCCGCACACGAGCACCTGGAACGCGTCGTCCGGCGCGAGCTCGGCGACCGGAGCCGCGAGCTCGCGGTACGACATCGTGACGAGCGCGCACGGCACGCCCGCCTCGCGCAGCGCCGTGAGCAGCTCGCGCGCGCCGGGCTGCCACGGGACCTCCGCCCGCACCTGCTCGATGACGCGCCCCATGAGGAACGCGACGATCTCGTCGATCGGCAGGTCGACTCCCCCGCGGTCCCGGATGATCCGCGCGGACTCGCGCAGGGGGTTGCCGACGAGGGACATGGCGTCCTCGTGCGTCCACGTGCCCCCGTGCGCGTCGACGAGCTCGTGCTCCGCCGCGATCCAGTAGGGCTCGGTGTCGACGAGCGTCCCGTCCATGTCCCACAGGACGGCCTGCGGGAGGGCGGGATCGGTGGCGGGGCGCGGGGACGTCACGGCATGGCTCCAAGGAGGCCTGCGGGAGGGCGGGATCGGTGGCGGGGCGCGGGGACGTCACGGCATGGCTCCAAGGA
>NZ_LUAZ01000100.1:0-2006 GCF_001647255.1 Cellulosimicrobium sp. I38E | reverse complement strand
CCCCCTCGCCCCAGTCCCTGTCTGGGCGGTCGGCGGCGCTCTGCACGCGTCGCGACACCACGACGGCCCGCCGCGCGACGGCCGCCCGCGCCGCCCACCACGGCGCGGCCGCCGCCAGGACCCACGCCGTCACCAGGAGCGCGGTCACCGGTCCTCCCCCGCGCTGCGCGCCCGCTCGACGAGCCGAGCGGACCAGGTACGGCCCGCGAGCAGGAGCACGAGCCCGAGCAGGACCCCGGCCGTCCCGAGGCCGCCGTCGGTCGCGGTGCCGAGCGGGTCGGCGCCGAGCACGTAGCCCAGCAGCACACCGACCGCCGGCAGCCACAGGAGCACGCGCGCGGTCGCCCGGGGCCCCGCGAGCGCCGCGTCCCGCTCCGCGCGGGCCTCGGCGTCCGCCGCGACCGAGGCCGCGACCTCGTCGAGCACAAAGGCGAGCGGCGCGCCCACCTCGACCGCCAGCCGGCACGCCGCCACGAGGGCCCGCGCGGTCGCCGGCCCGCCCACGTGCGGCGCGAGCTCGGCGACCCGGGGGACGCCCGCGGCGTCGACCCGCACCCCGACCGCCCGCTCCCACGCGACCCCGGGGGCGGCCCCGGACCGCAGGAGCGACCCCACCTGCGTCACGACGACGCGCACCAGCTCCGGCACCGCCCGCGCCGGCGACCGGCGTCGCAGGACCGACGGCCGCCCGGGCCGCGAGGACGAGGTGCCGACGACGCTGCGGGCCCGGCGCCCGCCTCGCGCTGCCACGCACCAGACCGCGGCCCCGACGAGCACACCCACGAGGACCGTCATCGACGCCTCACGCGCACCACCGCGCCACGAGCTCGTCCCAGGCTGGGCCGGCGACCGGCCCGGCTGCGCTGGTGCCGCCGTCGTCGCCCTCGCGGTCGCCGCCGCCGTGCGCGGAACCGTCGCGCGAGCCCGACACCCCGTCCCACGAGGCCGCGACGTCGACCCGGAGCCCGGTCCGGACGTCGCCCCGCACGACCCCGACCTGGGCGAGCACGCGCCGGGTCCTCCCGGCCACCCGCACACGACGCAGGTGCAGCACGACATCGAGGCCGCCGGCCGCCTGTGCCGCCACGGCGGCACGGTCCATGCCTGCGAGCGCCGCCAGCGCCTCGAGCCGGGCCGGGATCATCTCGACGTCGTTGGCGTGGATCGTCGCCAGGCCGCCCTCGTGACCGGTGTTGAGGGCCATGAGCACCTCGCGGACCTCCGCCCCGCGGCACTCGCCGAGCACGATGCGGTCGGGGCGCATCCGCAGCGCGGCGCGCACGAGGTCGGCGAGGTCGACCTCTCCGGCGCCCTCGACGTTCGCCCGCCGCGCGGTGAGCGGGACGACGTGCGGGTGGTCCGGGTCGAGCTCGCGCGCCTCCTCCACGCAGACGATGCGCTCGTCGGGCGGCACGAGCGCGAGCAGCGCGGCGAGCAGCGTCGTCTTGCCGGTGCCGGTCCCGCCCGAGACGAGCATGCTCGCGCGCCGGGCGACGAGCCCGCGCAGTACGGGTTCCCAGGCATCCGGGACCGTGCCGGACGCGACGAGGTCGGGAAGCCCGAACGTCCGCGTCCGCAGCACGCGCAGCGAGATCACGGCCCCGGGCCCGCACACGGGTGCCACCACCGCGTGGAGCCGCGTCCCGTCGGGGAGCCGGGCGTCGACCACGGGCGAGGCGTCGTCGAGGCGCTGCCCGCCCGCGGCGGCGAGCCGCACGGCCAGCGACCGCACGGCCTCCGGCCCGCCGAGCGCGACGACGACCCGTTGGAGCCCGGCCCCGCGGTCGACCCAGACCTCGTCGGGCCCGTTGACGAGCACGTCGGTCACGCCCGGCTCGTCGAGGTAGCGCTGGAGCGGGCCGGCACCGAAGATCTCCGCGTGCGCCGTGCGGGTGAGCTCCCGCAGGGCGGTGGTACCGAGCACGCGCCCGGACGCCCGCAGCGCGTCGGCGACGGCCGCGTCGTCGGGTCCCGCCCCCGAGCCCGCCCCCGGCTCGGCGCCGGCC
>NZ_LUAZ01000099.1:0-3171 GCF_001647255.1 Cellulosimicrobium sp. I38E | reverse complement strand
CCGGGCCCCCGGGGGAGCCCTGCACCGGCACCATGCCGGCCATCATGCCGAGCACCTCCGACACGCCCGCCCCCGCGGGCCCGGCGTCGTCGTGCCCACCGAGCGCGAGGAGCGGGGCGGAGGCGGCGGCCACGGGCTCGGTCGCCGCGACGCGCGCGTCGAGCGCCGCGACGAGGGCGCCGAGGACCAGCACGAGGCCGAGCGCTCCGGCGTCCAGGACCTGCGCCCGGGCGAGCACGTCGAGCTCGCCGGTGCTGCGCAGCGCCGCGGCACGCGCCGCGTCCCGGGCCGCCGCCGCGACGACCGCGGGCGAGGACGCGCCCGGCCCCTGCGACGCGGTCGCCGCGGCGCGCGCCGCGGCGTCGGCCGCCGTGAGGATCGTGCCGGGCGCGGGACGCGCGACCGCGCCGCGGGCGGTGCGGGCGGCGCGCTCGAGGCCGGCCGCGAGCTCGGCACCGGTCACGGTCCGGTGCTCGGCGAGCGCGAGCGCGATCCCGCGGAGGTACTCGCTGAGGATGACTCCCGAGTTGCCGCGCGCCCCGACGAGCGCGCCGCGGGCCAGCCGCACGAGCAGGTCGCCGGCGCCGCCCGCCGCACCCGTCTCCGCGGCTGACGTCGCGTCACCGCCCGGCAGCGCCCGGACCGCGTCGAGGAGCGTGAGGTACATGTTGGTGCCCGTGTCGGCGTCCGCGACGGGGAAGACGTTCACGCGGTCGAGCGCCTCGCGCGCGGCGGCGAGCGCGCGGACGCCGCCACGGCCCCACGCGACGACGACGGCGGCGTCGACCACGTCGGCTCCGGGGCTCACGTCGGACCGGCTCCTCGCGCTCGGGGGACGACCGGACCGGGCGGCCGGACGGTCGGACGGCACCGCGGGCCGTCGGGACCACGGTAGTCAACCGCGCGTGCCGTCGGGGCGCGCGCCGACGCACCTCCGGGCACCCGAGGGTGTGACGAGCGCCCGGTTTGAGCTCAGGCCCTCCGATCGGCTACCCTGACGAGGTTGCCCGGGTGCTTCGCGCGCCCTCGACACCGTCGAGGAGCCGCCGAGGAACACCGGGCGAGACACCCTACAGACCATTCAGGACGTCGCCGCTGCGTGCGCGACGTGCACGACGATCAGGAGAAACCGTGGCTGCCAACTGCGACGTCTGCGGCAAGGGCCCGGGCTTCGGGCACAGCATCTCGCACTCCCACATCCGGACGAAGCGCCGCTGGAACCCGAACATCCAGCGCGTGCGCGCCGTGGTCGCGGGGACGCCCAAGCGTCTCAACGTGTGCACCTCCTGCCTCAAGGCCGGGAAGGTCACCCGTCCCGCCTGAGCCTCGCGAGACTTCCTGACGAGAGCGTCTGCCGGATCCCGGCAGGCGCTCTCGTCGTCTCTGCGCCTCGCCACCGGCTCCGGCCGCGGCCTGCCGCTTCCCGAGATGCGGAGATCTCCTGAAGATCAGGACAAAGCGGTTTGGCGGATCCGAGCCACGGTGGCAGTCTTTGTGCATGGTGACGGAACTGAGCGAGGTAACCATCCGCCCGGCCGCTCCCGCGGACGCGAGCGCCATCGCGGCCGTGCACATCGCGTCCTGGAGAGGCGCCTACGCGGGCATCGTGCCCGACGAGTACCTGGCCTCGCTCGACCACGACCAGCGTGAGCAGCACTGGGTCCAGAGCCTCGCCACCCCCGGCGCCCGCACGTGGCTCGCCGACGCCGACGGCCGCACGATCGGCTTCGCCACCCTCGGCCCCAGCCGCGACGAGGACGCCGAGCCGGGCGACCTCGAGATCTTCGCCATCTACCTGGACCCCGAGTCCTGGGGCCGCGGCGTCGCGCGCGACCTCATGCGCACCATGCTCGGCGAGGTGCGACCCGGCACGACCGTCACGCTCTGGGTCCTCGAGGACGCGGAGCGCGCGCGCCGCTTCTACCGTCGCCACGGCTTCACGCCGGACGGCGTCGAGCGCCGTGACGACATCGGCGGCAAGGACCTCACCGCCGTCCGCTACCGCCGGGGCTGACCGCCGCGCTCACGCGCGGAAGTGGTCCCACCCGGTCGCGCGGTGCGCGAGGCGGCCGTCGACCCGCACCCCGGCGCCGTCGCCGTCGCCGTCCACGGTGCGCACCCTGCCGATCGCCCGGAAGCCGTCGGGCAGGTCGGCGTCGGCGGGGAACGTCGCGAGCAGCGCGTGGTCCTCGCCTCCCGACAGCACCCAGCCCTCGGCACGGTCGGCGACGTCTGCCCCGGCGTCGCCGTCCCCGCTCGCGCCGTGCCCGCTCCCGCCGTCGAGCGCGGCCGCCGCCGCGCGCAGCCGGTCGCGGTCCGTCGTCAGGGCGGCGAGCTCGAGGTCCACGAGGACGCCGCTCGCCCGCGCCATCCGGCCCGCGTCCCGCAGCAGCCCGTCGGACACGTCCATCATCGCGGTCGCGCCGGCGTCGGCGGCCGCGGGACCCGCGGCGAGCGGAGGGTCGGGACGCAGGTGCGCGACGACGAGCGCGTCGTCGAGGTCCGCCCGGTCGGCGTCGAGCAGCGCGAGGCCCGCCGCTGACCGGCCCAGGCTCCCCGCGAGGGCGACGACGTCGCCCGGCCGGGCGCCGGAGCGCAGCACGGGGGCGCGGCCCTCGAGGTCCCCGTGGACCGTGACCGCGACGACGACCTGGTCGCCCCCCGACAGGTCCCCGCCGACCACCGCGGCCCCGAGCGGCGTGCACGCGTCGGCGAGCCCCCGCGCCAGGCCGGTGACCCAGTCGACGGGCAGGTCGCCGGGCATGACGAGCGACACGACGAGCGCCGCGGGGCGCGCGCCCATGGACACGACGTCGGCGAGGTTCTGCACCGCGGCCCGCCACCCGACGTCGTACCCGGACGACCAGCGCCGGCGGAAGTGCCGGTCCTCGACGAGGACGTCGGTCGACACGACGTAGCGGCCGTCGGGCGCCGCGACGACGGCGCAGTCGTCCCCCGGCCCGACGAGGGTGGTCGGCGCGGTGGGCAGCAGGGGGAAGATCCGGGCGAGGAGCGCCTCCTCGGGCACGTCGCGGACCAGCAGGGGCGTCTCGCTCACGCGGCCACCCTAGTCGCCGCCCGGGCGGTCACGGGCACCCTCCGTGGGCCGCTACGGTGGTCGCGTGCTCGACGCCGTCCCTCCTGCCTCGCCGTCCACCCACCCCGGTGCGC
>NZ_LUAZ01000098.1:0-3486 GCF_001647255.1 Cellulosimicrobium sp. I38E | reverse complement strand
TCGGGGCGGGGGCGGGTGGCACGCGGCGATGGTGCCCGACTCGACGACCTCCCCGCCCGGGAACGAGCGCGCCCCTGTGGACGGAGGTCCGTCCACAGGGGCGTGCGTCGGCCGTCAGGCCCGACGAGCCGCGGCTCAGTCCACGGCGAGCGCCGCGACGGGCGACGTGCGGGCGGCCGTCCGGCCAGGCACGACGGACGCGACGAGCCCCGCCACGAGCGCGACGACCAGCACGAGCGCGATGTCCCGCCACGGCACCGCGAGCGACACGTCGCCCATGACGCTCAGCGCCGTCGCCGCGCCGGCCCAGCCGTACAGGACGCCCAGCACGATGCCGAGGACCGCGCCGACGCCCGCGATGAGCATGCCCTCGATCGCGAGCATCCATCGGAGCTGGCCGCGGCTGAGCCCGATCGCGCGCAGGGTCGCGGACTCGCGGCGCCGCTCGATGACCGAGAGCGACAGCGTGTTCGCCACGCCGATGAGCGCGATGACGACGGCGACCGCGAGCAGGCCGACGATGACCCCGAGGATCGTGTCGATGACGCTCTGCATCGCCGCGCGCTCGACGGCGATGCCGGCGACCTCGACGGGCGTGTCCGACTCGACGATCGCGTCCTGGATCGCCGGCACGACCTGCGTCGCGTCGCCCGTGTCGTCGATCCCGACCCACAGCCGGGACACGACCGCGTCCGGGTCCAGGGTCCGCGCGTCGTCCGCGTCGAGGAGCCAGCCGTCCCCGATGGCGCCGACGTGGGCGGTCACCGCGAGGGTCGCCCCGTCCGGCCCGGTGAGCTCGAGCGTGTCTCCCTCGGCGACGTCCCAGGACTCGGCGTCGGCCTCGGGGACCATGAGCGTGCCGGGGGCGAACCCCGCGAGCACGTCCGGCGTGCGCACGACGTCGCGCGCCTGGCCCGGGTCGACGCCGTGCATCGTCATCTCGGTGCCGTCGGGCAGCGTGACCGTCGCCGCGGAGAGCTCGACGACGCGCGAGACGCCCTCGGTCCCCGAGACGGCGCGCACGACGTCGTCCGGCACGGCGTCGCCCGTCGACCCGTAGGCGTCCGTCGCGACGAGGACGTCGACGGGGTACTGGTCGTCGAGCGCCGCGTCGAGCGAGGTGCGGGCGCTCGCGGCGCCGGTCGACATCATCGCGACGAGCGTGACGCCGATGAGCAGCGCGGTGCTCGTCGCCGTGGTGCGGCGCGGGTTGCGCAGCGTGTTCGCGGTGGCGAGCCGCGCCGTCGACCCGGTGCCGGCGAGGAGCCGGCCCACGAAGGACACGACGCCGGGCAGCCAGTACACCGCCCCGACGAGGACGCCGACGAACGACACGGCGCCGCCCGCGACGCCGGCGAGGAGCCCGATCTCGGGGCTGCCGGTGCCGCCGAGCCAGATGCCGCCGCCCAGGACGGCGAGGCCGCCGAGCGTGAGCAGGCTCGCGATCACGAGGCGCACGCGACCGCCGCCGCGCGAGAGGCTCGGCGCGTCGGCCGGGCGCAGCGCCTCGAGCGGGGCGACGCGCGTGGCGGCCCGGGCCGGGGCGAACGACGCGACGACCGTCACGAGGGTCCCCACGAGCAGGGGCACGAGCACGACCGCAGGCGTCACCGTGATCGTTGCCGGGATCGCCACGCCGAGGTCCGCGCCGCGGGCCACGAGGAGCGCGACCTGCGTGAGCAGGCAGCCGAGCAGGATGCCGCCCACGGAGGACAGGACGCCGAGGATCGTCGCCTCGGACAGGACCGACCGGGCGAGCTGCGAGCGGTTCGCGCCGACGGCCCGCAGGAGGGCCAGGGTGCGCGTGCGCTGCGCGACGAGCACCTGGAACGTGTTCGCGATGACGAGCGCCGCGACGAGCAGCGCGACGGCGGCGAAGCCGAGGATGACGTACGTGAAGACGTCCTGGCCGCCCGTCATCTTCTGGGCCTGCGCCTGGGCGTGCTCGTCGGGCGTGACGGCCTCGGCCTCGTCCGGCGACGCGGCGACGAGGGCCGCGCGCGCCGTCTCGAGGTCCGTGCCCGGGGCGAGTCCCACCATCGCGGCCGAGTAGGTGCGCTCGGGGTCGTCGGGCATCGCCTGCGCGGCCTGCCACGCGGCCACGTCCTCGGCCGTCACGACGACGGCCCCGCCCATCTGGGCGTACGCGCCGTACGGGTCGTCGGTCGTCCCGACGACGGTCAGCTCGTCACGGACCTCCTCGTAGTCGCCGCCGTCGGGCGCGGAGGCGTCCCACACGTTGCGCGAGCTCGTGACGGTGTCGCCGATGCCGACGCCCAGGCGCTCGGCGACGGCGGTCGGGAGGGAGAGCTGGCCGGGCGCCGTCGGCATCGAGCCCTCGACGACCTCCAGCGCCTCGAAGCGGGGGTCGGAGGGCGCGGGGACGCCGAGCTGGAACACGCGCTTCGCGCCGTGCGAGAGGTCGAGGTAGGTGAACTGGACCGCGTCCACCGCGTCGACGCCCGCGACCGAGCGCAGCGCGTCCACGTCGGACGCCGTGAGGTCGCTCGGCGCGGAGACGACGAGGTCCGAGTCCGCGAACTGCGCGGCGATCGAGTCGTTCGTGGTCTGGGTGATGACGTTGCCCGCGATCAGGGTCGCCGTGACGAACGCCGTCCCGATGACGATCGCGACGCCGGCCGCGACGAGGCGGCCGATGCTGCGGCGCATCTGCGCCAGGGTGAGGCGGAGCATCAGGCGCGCACCGCCTGCGACGCGGTCGGGGCGGAGCCGTCGGCGCCCGGCGCCTCGAGCGTGCGCAGGGCGTCGAGCCCGGCGAGCACCGACTCGGGCGTCGGGTCGCTGATGTCGCCCGCGATCCGCCCGTCGGCGATGAGCACGACGCGGTCCGCGTAGGCGGCGGCCGTCGGGTCGTGCGTGACCATGATGATCGTGCGGCCGAGCTCGCGGACCGAGCGGCGCAGGAAGCTCAGCACCTCGGCGCCCGAGCGCGAGTCGAGGTTGCCCGTCGGCTCGTCGGCGAAGACGACCTCCGGCCCGGCGATGAGGGCGCGCGCGATGGCGACGCGCTGCTGCTGCCCGCCGGACAGCTCGCTCGGCCGGTGGCTGAGCCGCGCCTCGAGGCCGAGCGTGCGCACCAGGGTGTCGAACCACGCGTGGTCGACCTTGCCGCTCGCGAGCTCGACGGGCAGCGTGATGTTCTGCTCCGCCGTGAACATCGGCAGGAGGTTGAACGACTGGAACACGAACCCCACGCGGTCGCGCCGCAGCTGCGTGAGCGCGTTGTCGTTCAGGCCCGTGACCTCGGTGTCGCCGATGAAGGCGTGGCCGCTCGTCGCGGTGTCGAGCCCCGCGAGCAGGTGCATGAGCGTCGACTTGCCCGAGCCCGACGGTCCCATGATGGCCGTGAAGTGGCCGCGCTCGAAGTCCACGTCCACGCCGTCGAGCGCGTGCACCGCCGCCTCGCCCGTGCCGTAGGTCTTGCGCAGCGAGCGGGCCCGGACCGCGGGCGGGCCGGGCCCGCTC
>NZ_LUAZ01000097.1:0-4144 GCF_001647255.1 Cellulosimicrobium sp. I38E | reverse complement strand
CACCCGCCCCCTGCTCCCCCACCTGCGAGACGAGGATCATTTCGTGAAGGCACTCGCCGCCCGCAGACACCACCGCTTCGCGCCGGTCGTGCTGCTGCTGCTGGCGCTGCTGGTCACCGGTGGCGTCTACGCCGCCTTTGCACCGACCCCGGCCAACGCCGAGACCGCCAGCACCGAGGACATCGAGACCGGCCAGAAGCTGTTCCAGGCCAACTGCGCCACGTGCCACGGCCCGAACGCCGAGGGCACGGGCACGGCTCCGTCGCTCGTCGGTGTCGGCGCCGCGTCGGTCGACTTCCAGGTGTCCACCGGCCGCATGCCCATGCAGATGGACGGTCCGCAGGCCATCCAGAAGCCTCGCCAGTTCGACGAGGAGCAGACGGCGCAGCTCGCTGCCTACGTCGCCTCGCTCGGTGCCGGCCCGGCGATCCCGACGGACGAGCAGGTCGACGCCTCGCTCGGCGACGTCGCGAACGGCGCCGCGATCTTCCGCACCAACTGCGCGATGTGCCACAACGCCGTCGGGGCGGGCGGCGCGCTCTCCGAGGGCAAGTTCGCGCCTCCGCTGTGGGACACGTCGGAGCGCAACCTCTACCAGGCGATGCTCACCGGCCCGCAGTCGATGCCGGTCTTCAACGACGCGACCATCACGCCGGAGGAGAAGCGCGACGTCATCGCTTTCCTCGTCGACCAGCGTGAGGGCTCGGCCGGTGGTCTGTCGCTCGGCTCGCTCGGCCCGGTCAGCGAGGGCCTGTGGGCCTGGATCGTCGGAATGGGTCTCCTCATCGGGGCCGCAGTGTGGATCGGAGCGAAGTCCTCGTGAGCGACTACCAGAACCCCCGGTCGCCCGAGTCCTCGCACCGCGAGGTCGGGCACCGCGAGGAGCACGGCACCCTCGAGACGTTCCCGGACCCGGGGCTGCCCGAGCACAAGAGCCGCATGGCGGACCGCGACCCGAAGGCGTCGAAGCGCGCCGAGCGCCAGGTCGCGACCCTCTTCGGCATCTCGGTGATCGGCACGATCGCCGCGCTCGTCGTCTACTTCGTCATCCCGCCGGACGGGACCACGGCCGGCGTGCGCCTGTCGACGCTCTCGCTCGGTGTGGCCATCGCCTTCGCGCTGCTCGGCATCGGCCTCGGCGCCGTGCACTGGGCGAAGGTGCTCATGTCCGACCACGAGAAGGTCGACGAGCGCCACCCCATCGCGAGCGACGCCGAGACCCGCGTCGGCGCGATCGCCGAGCTCGAGGCCGGCGCCAAGGACTCGGGCATCGCCCGCCGCGGCGTCCTCAAGGGTGCGGTCATCTCCGCGCTCGCGCTGTTCCCCCTCACCATCGCCGTCCCGCTCGTCGGCAGCGTCGGTGGCGACTGGAACGTCTCGAAGTTCAAGCACACCCTCTGGAAGCCCGGGACGCGCCTCGCGATCGACCCCTCCGGCCGGCCCATCAAGGCGGCGGACGTGACGATCGGCTCGGTCGTGCACATCATCCCGGAGGCCTCCCAGGAGGAGATGCAGTCCCACGAGTGGATCACGGAGAAGGCCAAGGCCGTCGTCCTGCTGGTCCGTCTCGACCCGCGTGACATCGTGTCCGACCAGTCCCCCGAGGGTGAGACCTGGTCGTACGACGGGATCGTCGCGTTCTCCAAGATCTGCACGCACGTCGGCTGCCCCGTGGCGCTCTACGAGCAGCAGACGCACCACCTGCTGTGCCCGTGCCACCAGTCGACGTTCGACGTGGCCGACAGCGCCAAGGTGGTCTTCGGGCCCGCGAAGCGGCCCCTGCCGCAGCTGCCGATCACCGTTGATGACGAGGGCTACCTGGTCGCCCAGAGCGACTTCCACGAGCCCATCGGCCCGAGCTTCTGGGAGCGTCTGAAGTGACCACCAGCACCGGAACCGCCGCACCCAAGGCGGCCGCACCGAAGTCAGCCGCGCCGACGACCCCCGCCGGCAAGGCCGCCGACTACCTCGACCAGCGCACCGGCATCGGCGTCGCCGTCAAGGAGTTCGCACGCAAGGTCTTCCCCGACCACTGGTCGTTCCTCCTGGGCGAGATCGCGCTGTACTCGTTCGTCGTCCTGATCCTCACGGGGATCTTCCTGACGATGTTCTTCGTGCCGAGCATGTCACTCGTCACGTACCACGGCGAGCCCGCGTCGATGAACGGCGTGCTCATGTCCGACGCGTTCGCGTCGACGCTGCACATGTCCTTCGAGGTGCGCGGCGGTCTGCTCATGCGGCAGATCCACCACTGGGCGGCGCTGATCTTCCTCGCGGCGATCGTCACGCACATGATGCGCGTGTTCTTCACGGGCGCGTTCCGCAAGCCGCGCGAGATCAACTGGCTCGTCGGCATGCTGCTCATGATCATGGGCCTCGCCGCCGGCTTCTCCGGCTACTCCCTGCCCGACGACGTCCTGTCCGGCAACGGCCTGCGCATCACCGACGGCGTCGTGAAGTCGATCCCGCTCATCGGGTCGTACCTCTCCTACTTCATCTTCGGCGGCGAGTTCCCGGGCGAGCACATCATCCCGAGACTCTTCACGGTGCACATCCTGCTCGTGCCCGGCCTGATCCTCGCGCTCGTCGCGCTCCACCTGTTCTTCGTCGTGCTGCACAAGCACACGCAGTACCCCGGTGGCGGCCGCACGGACACGAACGTGGTCGGCTACCCGCTGTTCCCGGTGTACGTGGCCAAGGCCGGCGGCTTCTTCTTCGTCGTGTTCGGCATCCTCGCCCTCATGGGCGGCACGATGGCGATCAACAACGTGTGGAACTACGGTCCGTTCGACCCGTCACCGGTGTCCGCGGGAGCACAGCCCGACTGGTACATGCTGTTCCTCGAGGGATCGCTACGACTCATGCCGGGCCAGGCGGAGTTCGTGACGTGGGGCGACTACACCGTGCCTCTCAACGTCCTGATCCCTGCCGTGGTGGTTCCCGGCCTGCTGTTCACCTTCCTGTTCGTCTACCCGTTCCTCGAGGCCGCGGTGACGAAGGACAAGCGTGAGCACCACGTGCTCGACCGTCCGCGCAACGTGCCGGTCCGCACCGGTCTGGGCGTCGCCTTCCTCACGGCGTTCATCATCCTGGCTCTCGCCGGGTCGAACGACCTCATCGCGACGCACTTCCACATGTCGATCAACACGATCACCTGGGCGTTCCGGGTCCTGTTCTTCGTCGGTCCGTGGTTCGCGTTCTGGATCACCAAGCGCATCTGCCTCGGCCTCCAGCGCAAGGACCGCGAGCTCGTGCTCCACGGCCACGAGACGGGCCGGATCGTGCGGTTCGCGCACGGCGAGTACATCGAGGTGCACCGCCCGCTCGACGAGCAGGAGCGTTGGCTCCGGGTCAACTACCAGGCCCACGAGCCGCTCGAGATCGAGCCGGCGACGGACTCTCGCGGCGTGCGCCGCAAGGGCTACAAGAAGGACAAGCGCCTCCAGCGCCTGTCGCGGTTCTTCTACGAGGACCGGATCGAGCCCGTGACGCCCGTCGAGCTCGCGGCCGCGCACTCGCACGGCGAGCACGACGCGCTCGAGGGCGAGAGCCACGAGCAGATCGAGGCCGGTGCCGCCACCGTCGGTGGTGGGCGCGACCTCGTCGAGCCGGAGAAGGGCGCCGACGAGCGTCGACCCTGAGGTTCCTGCACAGTAGGACGATGACCCGCGACCAGTCCCCTCCTCGAGGCGGACAGGTCGCGGGTCATCGTCGTCTCGGCACCCGGGTGCGGCCAACCGCGCCCGCCTGAGGGCCTGAGACACCGTCAGTTCACCGCACAGCGGCCGCGGGACGCTCTCCCGCGGTTCCACCAGGAGGTACTCCGGATGCCCGTCTACACCCTGCCCGAGCTGTCCTACGACTACGGTGCGCTCGAGCCGCACATCTCCGGGCGGATCATGGAGCTGCACCACTCCAAGCACCACCAGGCCTACGTCACCGGCGCGAACACCGCCCTGGAGAAGCTCGCCGAGGCCCGCGAGACCGGCGACTTCGCCGCGATCAACCTCCACGAGAAGAACCTCGCGTTCAACCTCGGCGGCCACGTCAACCACTCCGCGTTCTGGACCAACCTCTCCCCCGAGGGCGGCGGCGAGCCCACCGGCGAGATCGGCGCCGCGATCGACGAGCACTTCGGCTCCTT
>NZ_LUAZ01000096.1:0-4173 GCF_001647255.1 Cellulosimicrobium sp. I38E | reverse complement strand
TCCACCGTGAGCAGGGGTGTCAGGGCGAGTACGCACCCGCCCGCGTCCCCAGCGTGTGCGTACTCGCCCTGACACCCCTGCTCACGGTGGAGATCGAGCCCGCCGGGCCGTACGAGACGTCGCCCGAGGTGCACGTCCACCCCGGCGGCCAGGGCCTGTGGCTCGCGCGCATGGCGTACTCGCTCGGCGCGCAGGTCGTCGTGTGCGGCCCGTTCGGCGGCGAGACGGGGACGGTCGCCGCGCACCTCGCGCGGGCCGAGAACCTCGACCTGCGCGCGACGACGACCGGCGGGAACGGCGCGTACGTCCACGACCGGCGGAGCGGGCACCGGGAGGAGGTCGTGACCATGGACCCGTTCCCGCTCAACCGCCACGAGGTCGACGACCTGTACGGCACCGTCCTCGTGTCCGGGCTCGACGCCGCGGTGACCATCCTCACCGGGTCGGAGACCGCGATCGGGGTCCCGGCCTCGTTCTTCGGGCGCCTCGCGCGCGACCTGCACGCGTCCGAGCGGCAGGTCGTCGCCGACCTCTCCGGGGACCAGGCGCGCGCCGTCGCGGACGCGCCCGGCGCGGTGCTCAAGATCAGCCACGAGGAGATGGTCGAGGGCGGGTTCGCCGACGACGACACCGAGGCGGCGCTGCTCGCCGCCGCGCGTGGGATGGTCGACGCCGGGCCGCGCGCGGTCGTCGTCTCGCGCGCGCACGACCCCTCGCTGCTCGTGACGCGCGAGCACACGTACACCGTGCGCACGCCGCGCATCACGACCGTCGACCACCGGGGCGCGGGCGACTCCATGACGGCGGGCATCGCCGTCGGGCTCGGTCGTGGCCTCGACCTGCCCGGCGCGGTTCGCCTCGGCGCCGCGGCGGGCGCGCTCAACGTCACGCGGCGCGGTCTCGGGACCGGGCGCCGCGACCAGATCGAACGACTCGCGCGCCGGATCACGGTGCGCGAGGCCCCCGCCTGACCCAGCACCGACCGCATCCCCGACGACAGAGGAGAACCACCGTGCGCGCCCTCGTGACCAACGACGACGGGATCGACTCCCCCGGACTGGCGGTCCTCGCCGGAGCCGCGCTCGACGCCGGCTACGAGGTCGTCGTCGCCGCCCCCGCCCGCGAGTCCTCGGGCGCGAGCGCGTCCCTGCTCGGCGCCGAGCGCGACGGCCGGCTCGCGGTGGAGTCGAGACCCGCGCCCGGCCTGCCCGACGGCGTGACGTCGTACGCCGTGCGGGCCGCCCCGGCGCTCATCGCCTTCGTCGCCGCCTACGGCGGGTTCGGCCCGCGCCCGGACCTCGTGCTCTCGGGGGCGAACAAGGGCGCCAACACCGGCAACGCGATCCTGCACTCGGGGACGGTCGGGGCGGCCCTGTCGGCGATGACGCACGGGATCCGGTCGCTCGCCGTCTCGGTCGACGCGGCCGAGCCGCAGCACTGGGACACCGCGCGCCTGGTCACCGACCACGTGCTCGCCTGGATGGACGGGGACGGCTCGCGCGACGTCCCGCTCGACCGGCGCACGCTCAACGTCAACGTCCCCGACGTCCCGCCCGACCGGCTGCGCGGGCTGCGGCAGGCACCCCTCGCCACGTTCGGGCTCGTGCAGGCGAACATCCACGAGGACGGCGACCGGCACCTCGTGCTCCAGTACTCCGGCACGGAGCGTCACTCCGAGCCCGACTCGGACACCGGGCTCCTCACGCGGGGCTGGGCCACCGCGACCCTCCTCGTCGCGCCCTACGCCGACGCGACGGTCGAGGTCCCCGGGCTCGACTGACGGCGACTCCCCGCGCCCGAGCACCCGGTCCGCGGCGGGGCACGGCGCTCCCGGCCGTCAGCCGCGTGGTCGGCCGTGGTCGCCGTCGCGGCGGTCGCCGTCCCCGTGGACGTCGGCCTGCCGCTCGTCGTCCGCGCCCGACCTCACGGGCTCGTCGTCGGGCACGACGCCGTGCTCGGCCGTGCGCTCGCGCTCGTCGATGACGTCCTGGCCGGGCCCGGCGAACGCCCGCGAGCGCTCCTCGCCCTCGGGCGTGCCGCTGAAGAAGGCGGACTCGGCGGCCTCGGGCGTGGCGTCGTCGTACGCGTCGTGCCCGACGGCGGGCAGCGGCCGGGTACCCCCCGGCACCTCGGCGTCGGCGGCGCTCCCGTCGCCCGCGCCGCCGGGGCGGCCCGGGCCGCCGGCCGGACCCGGGACGACGCCCACGAGCCGCGTCGGGTCCTCGCTCGGCGCGGCGCCCGCGCCCCGGCCCGCGCGTCGGATCGTCCCGAGGACGACGGGCGCGTCGGCGCGGCGCGACCCGCGCTCGGCAGGGAGCCGGGGCGGTCGCGCGGGGGCGACGGGCGCGCCGTCCTCCGCGGCGTCGCGGTCGAGACCGCCGGGCGCCTCCGCGCCGTCCGGCCCGAGAGCACCCGACCCCTCCCGCTCGTCGGGCCCGCCGACCTCCAGGGCGTCGACCGCCCGCTCGAGGCGCGTGCGGGGCAGGCCCTGCGGCGCCGCGCGCTGCAGCCAGTCGACCAGCCCCTCGCGCACGAAGCACCGCAGGTCGAACAAGGTGGGCGCGTCGTGCGCGCTCACGAGCGCGCGCACCCGCACGAGGCCCCCGACGGCGTCGGTCACCTGGAGGATGCCCACGCGCTCGTCCCACAGGTCGGTGAGCGCGAGGAGGCGCCGCAGCTCGGCCCGCATGGGGCCCACCGGCACCTCGAAGTCGAGGTCGAGCTCGACGGTCCCCAGCAGGTCGGCGGCGCGCCGGGTCCAGTTCTGGAACGGCGTCGTCGTGAAGTACGTCGACGGCATGATGAGGCGGCGGTCGTCCCAGAGGTGCACCACGACGTACGTCATGGTGATCTCCTCGATCCGGCCCCACTCGCCCTCGAGCACCACGACGTCGTCGACGCGGATCGCGTCCGTGAACGCGATCTGCATGCCCGCGAACACGTTCGCGAGCGACGTCTGGGCCGCGAGGCCCGCGACGATGGAGATGAGCCCCGCGGACGCCAGCAGGCTCGCGCCGGCCGCGCGGGCCGCCGGGAACGTGAGCAGGATGCCCGCGACCGCGCACACGACGATCACCGCCACGGTGAGCCGGCGCAGCACCGTGATCTGGGTGCGGACGCGGCGCGCGTGCCGGTTGTCCGCGGTGTCCATGCGGTAGCGCTGGAGCGCGGAGTCCTCGAGCACGAACGCGATCGCGCCCACCCACCACGCGCCGACGACGATGAGCGCGATGAGCAGGAGGTGCTCGACCGCGGGGCGCCACGGCGTGGACGCGTCCGTGGTCAGGCGGACCGCGATCCACACCGCGACGACGGTGAGCACCGCCCGGTCCGGTCGGCGCAGCCGCCGCGAGAGGTCGCGGGCGAGCTCGCTGCGCCGGCCCGCCCGGCGGACCACCGCGGAGATCACCGTCCCCAGGACGAACGCCAGCAGGATGCCCGCGGCGACCGCACCGAGGGTGACGAGGACGTCGGTCGTGTTCTCGATCTCGGTGTCCATCCCTCCAGGCTAGGCAGGGCGCCGGGTCGTCACCTCCGGGCCGCGGGGCGGGAGCGACGCGCCCCGGACCGCGGCGGGCGGGCGAGCCACGGGGCGAGCAGCCGCGTGACCCGCGGCAGGACCAGGTACGTCATGACGGGCGTGAGGACGAGCGTGGTGGCGAGCACGCGCGGGACGACCGGCACGGCGTCCCACGCCGGGACCAGACCCCCGACGAGGAGCGTGAACGCGAGGTTCACCGGGAAGAACCCGAGCCAGATGCTCACCGACTGCTTCCAGCGCGGCGGCGCCGCGACCGTCGCGCTCGCCGGTGGCGCGGTCGACGTCGGGGCGTCGAACCAGCCCTCGATGCCCGTGCGGCGCTCGACCCGCGTCTCCTCGACGAGGTCCCGCCCCTGCGCGAGCCAGCGCACCCGGTCCGGCGACGTCTCCCACGCGTCGAGCGTGGCGGCGTCGGCGAAGCGGTACAGCATGTGCCAGTCGTGCGACCCGGCGGACGCGCGCACCCAGCCGGAGCCGAGGAACCCGGGGTAGCGGTTCGCGAGGTTCACGCCGTTCTGCACCCAGCGCGTCACCGCGGGGACGTTCTCGGGCAGGACCCGCCGCTCGATCGCGACGGTCACGGGCCCGGTGCCGGTGACCGTCGCGATCGAGCGGCGGGTCCTGCCCGAGAA
>NZ_LUAZ01000095.1:0-4485 GCF_001647255.1 Cellulosimicrobium sp. I38E | reverse complement strand
GCGGCCGTCGACCGTGAACGTCACGGTCGAGCCCTCGACCGCCTGGCGGAACGCGGTCGAGCCCTCGACCGCGACGTCCGCACCGGCCCGCGGGCGCGCAGCAGTTCGGCGGCGGTCCCCGCCCGCGGGCCGGTGCGGACGTCGCCGCGGCCACGACCCTCCCGTTCCGCCAGGCGGTCGAGGGCTCGACCGTGACGTTCACGGTCGACGGCCGCAACGTCACCACCCGCATCCCGCCGGGCGTGCGCGACGGCCAGAAGATCCGGCTGCGCGGCAAGGGCCGCCCGGGCATGGCCGGCGGTCCCGACGGCGACCTCGTCGTCACCGTGCACGTCACCCCGCACCCCGTCTTCTCCCTCGACGGCACCAACCTCCGCGCGACCGTCCCCGTGACGTTCGCCGAGGCCGCGCTCGGGGCGACCATCAGCGTGCCCACGCTCGACGGGACGTCGGTCAAGGTCAAGGTCCCGGCCGGGACGCCGTCGGGCCGCACGCTGCGCGTCAAGGGCCGCGGCGTGCAGACCGCGAAGGCGACCGGCGACCTGCTCGTCACCGTCCAGGTCGCGGTGCCGCAGAAGCTCTCGAAGGCCGCGCGCGAGGCGGTCGAGGCGTTCGCCGCCGAGACGGACGGCCAGGACGTGCGCGCCGACCTGGTCCGCCAGGCCGCGGAGTGAGGGAGGCCGTGATGGCCTACCAGGATCATCCGTCGGTCGGCGACGACGCGCGGAGCGCCGCCGGACGGGCTCCCGGCAGCGACGTCGACCAGGACGCCCCGGTCCTCGTCATCTCCCAGGCCGCGGCGCTCGCGGGGATGCACCCGCAGACGCTGCGTCAGTACGACCGCCTCGGCCTGGTGGTGCCGCGCCGCACCGCGGGCCGGGGACGGCGCTACTCGCTGCGTGACGTCGCGAAGCTGCTCGAGGTGCAGCGGCTCAGCCACGACGAGGGCATCAACCTCGCGGGCATCCAGCGCATCCTCGCGCTGGAGTCGCAGGTCGAGCGGCTGGAGCGCCGTATCGAGGCGCTCTCGGCGCGCGTCGAGCCGGGCGGCCGCGTGTTCGCGGCCGCGGCGAGCGGCGACGTCGTCGTCGTGCCGCGCGGGCGCAGCGTGCGCCGCGGGGTCGAGGAGGCGCTGCGCGAGACGCTCGTCGAGCACGGCGAGGCGCGCGCGCTCGTCATCTGGCGGCCCCGGCCCGACGACGCGAGGTCCTGACCCCGGCTGTCCCGCCCGGGTCTCAGCTCCGACGGGCCTCGCGCGCGACGAGCGCCACGGCGGCGGGGACGAGCGCGACCTCCGAGGGGTCGAGGCCCGGGTCCGCGGCGCGGGTCCGCGCGGCGGCGTCGAGGTGCCGCAGGAGCACCGGGTCGGCGAGGTGGAGGAACGCGTCCAGCAGGACCCGCGCGCCCGGCGCGAGCTCGTCGTCCTCGTCGGCGGCGACCTCCGCGAGGACGACGGCGGTCACGGCGAGGTCGAGCCCGGCCGGCCCGAGCCGGGCGTTCGTCCAGTGCAGGACGGCCGGGCCGTCGGCGGTGAGCACGACGTTCGCCGGGTGCAGGTCGAGGTGCAGGACGCACGGCGCCCCGGCACCGGGTGCGTCGAGGGTCGCGAAGGACGGCGCGGTGAGCGCCTCGTACGCGGGCTCGTCCGGCGCCGGGGGCGGGACCGCGTGGAGCGCGTCGTGCAGCGCGACGAGGATCCGGGCCGATCCGGCGAGCGACGTCCGGCCGCCGAGGATCGACTGCAGGAGCGTCGGCCCGCGCAGCAGCTCCATGGTGAGGTCGCCGTCCGTGGCGGCGTCGACGCGCGGGGCGGGGAAGCCCGCGGCGCGTACGTGCCGCATGACCTCGGCGGTGCCGACCGTGTCCGCCCCCGAGCGCGAGCGTCGCAGGACGCGGTCGGCGCCGACCGCGTACAGGTCGGCGTCGGCACCCGAGAACAGCGGCGCGCCGAGCGAGGGGGCCATGAGCCGACGCTACGCCTCTCCTGCCCTCCTGACGAGGGCCCCTGCGTCGTCCCTGGTCACGCATTTTTGCAAGAATGCCGTGCGCTAATTCCGTGCTATTCCTGCATTTCTTAGCAAGGCCTTCCTTGCTATACACCGTGGAATTCCAGGAATACCGTGGACACGGAAGCCCGGCCCCCCCACGGGACCTCGGAGAACAGGAGATCGCGATGAGCAGCCTCACGGAGATGCCCCAGGTCGTCGAGTGTTCCATCGACGGCTGCGGCTACAACCACGACCACGGGTGCCACGCCGGCGCGGTGACCATCGCCGGTCACGCGGGCGACGCCGAGTGCGCGACCTTCATCCCGCTCGGGACCAAGGGCGGTCTCGAGAAGGTGCTCGCGCACGTCGGGGCCTGCCAGCGCACCGAGTGCGTCCACAACTCCTCGCTCGAGTGCTCGGCCCCGTCGATCCGCGTGGGCGCCGGCGCGTCCGGCGAGGACAAGGCCGACTGCCTCACCTTCACCCCGCGCTGACGCCGACCGCAGTCGCCCCCCCCGACACGGGACGCCCCGGCCACGCGCTCGCCCGCGTGGCCGGGGCGTCGTCGTGCGTCAGCGCTGGAGCGCGTCGAGGAGCTGGACGGCGGCGGAGTGGGTGCGGGGGAGCGGTTCGAGCCAGACGCGCGGAGGTCGGCGCAGGATCGCCGTCACCCCCAGCGCGAGGCCCGTGCGCTCGATGTTGTGGCGGAGCACGGTGCGCAGGGTGTCGTCGTCGGCGCCGCGCTCCCCGAGCACGACGAAGAGCCCGTTGCCGAGGGACGCCATGGGATGGCCGTCGCCGAACGTGTGCGTGAGCGCGCGGCCCATCGCTGCCGACCGGGCGAAGCGCTGCCACCCGGTCAGGTGGTCGAGCGCGACGTCCACGACGAGCAGGCCGTGCGACGCCGCGGCGTCGACCCCCGCGCGCTGTGCGACGCCGTACGTCTCCCGGAGCCGTTGGACCAGGTACTGGGAGGTCGCGAGACCGGACTCGGGGTCCATGACCTCGGGCGTCACGGGGGTCGCCTCGTAGCCGTCGGACCACCCGACCGCGACCGCGCGGAGCAGGTCGGTCCCGGGCTCGCGGTCGTGCGCCCGGTACAGGCACACCACGTCGTCGATGGCTTCGCCGATCCCGACGCCCGCCTCGGCCCGCACGCGGCCGAGCCGCTCGGCGGCCGGCGTCCCGTCCCGCTCCTCGCACAGCGCCTCGACGAGGGCGTCCACGGCAGGGTGGTACCAGTCGCCCGGTCGCAGCCAGACGCTCTCGGCGCTCGCCCGACGCCAGCGCTCGCGCACGGCGTCGGGAGCGGGCACGGTGTACCCGTGGAGGTGGTCCATGTAGATGAGACGGGCGAGCAGCCGATCCATGACGCGGGTCGACGAACGAGTTTCCGGGACGCCGCGTCCGGGGTGAAATCGGGCGAAAGGGGAGGACTCCGGCCGTTACCGTTCTGTCGTCGGAAGCCCCCTGCCCCGAAGTTGGACGGGCGTCTACTATGGCCGCTGTACGCCTCGGAGCGGGGCGGTCTCCGGGGCGGGTGACATGACGCAGGCGCAGGAACGGGTGTGGAGCGAGGCGTTCAGCGACGCCGAGCTCATCACGGCCGTGCGCGAGGGCGACACCAGCGCCTACGGTGTGCTGTACGAGCGCCACGCCGCCGCGGCCCGCACGGTCGCGCGCCAGTACGTCCGGTCCACGGCCGACGCCGACGACGTCGTCTCCGACGCGTTCGCCCGCACGCTGTCCGTGCTCCAGGGCGGGGGCGGCCCCGACGTCACCTTCCGCGCCTATCTCTTCACCGTCGTCCGGCGCCTCTCCTACGACCTCGTCAACGGCGCTCGGCGCACCCAGCCGACCGACGACGAGCGCACGTTCGAGACCGCGTTCGGCCCCATGGCGTCCACCGAGGACCCGACGCTCGAGGGGTTCGAGCGCTCGACGGTCACGCGCGCCTACCAGGACCTCCCCGAGCGCTGGCGCGCCGTCCTCTGGTACACGGAGGTCGAGAACCTCTCACCGGCGGACATCGCGCCGATCCTCGGCCTCACCGCGAACGGCGTCTCCGCGCTCGCCTACCGGGCGCGCGAGGGGCTGCGCCAGGCATACCTCCAGCAGCACCTCACGTCCGTCCCCGCAGAGGAGTGCCGCGCGGTCAACGCGCTCCTCGGCTCGTACGTGCGCGGCGGGCTCGCCAAGCGCGAGACCGCGCGCGTGGAGTCCCACCTGGACGGCTGCGGCGAGTGCCGCGCGCTCGTGCTCGAGCTGGGCGACGTGTCGCACGGCATGCGCGCCGTCATCGCGCCGCTGGTCCTCGGCGTGGGCGCGCTCGGCCTCGTCGGGACGGCGCTCCCGACGTCCGGCGGCGCGGCCGTCGCCGGCGGCGTCGGTGCCGCCCTCCAGGGTGCGTCGAGCGGTGGCGCGGGATCCGCGGGCGGGTCCGGCGCCACCGCTCGACGCACCCTGGGGTCCGGCGCCACCGCTCGACGCACCCTGG
>NZ_LUAZ01000094.1:0-118114 GCF_001647255.1 Cellulosimicrobium sp. I38E | reverse complement strand
ATCACGCGTGATCGACGGGTTCTCCGCCTTACGAGCCACCTTGTCGATCTCGTCGATATAGATGATCCCCGTCTCCGCCTTCTTCACGTCGAAGTCCGCCGCCTGCACCAGCTTCAACAGAATGTTCTCCACGTCCTCACCGACATACCCCGCCTCGGTGAGCGCCGTCGCGTCCGCGATCGCAAAAGGCACGTTCAACATCCGCGCCAACGTCTGCGCCAGATACGTCTTGCCCGTCCCCGTCGGACCGATCAACAAGATGTTCGACTTCGCCAGCTCCACGTAGTCCGGGTCGTCGGGGCTCGACGGCTTGGACTGCTCGCCCGCCTGGACGCGCTTGTAGTGGTTGTAGACGGCGACGGCCAGGGCCCGCTTCGCGGCGTCCTGGCCGATGACGTACTGCTCGAGGAACTCGAAGATCTCCTTGGGCTTGGGCAGCTCCGTGAGGCCGAGCTCCGTCGCCTCGGCGAGCTCCTCCTCGATGATCTCGTTGCACAGGTCGATGCACTCGTCGCAGATGTACACCCCGGGGCCCGCGATGAGCTTCTTGACCTGCTTCTGCGACTTGCCGCAGAACGAGCACTTCAGCAGGTCGGCGCCGTCTGAGATACGAGCCACTACGCGTCTCCTTGTCCCGGTGCCGAAGCCTCCTGCCGTCGGGGTCGACGACGCGGGGCCCGGGCACGGCCGAGCGAGTCCTGCTCCCCATTCCACACCACGGGGCCCCCGTTGTCAGGTGGGCTCCCCGTACGGGGCGCAACGTGTCGCGCCGTCGTCCCCCGGCGGGGGACGACGGCGCGGCGTGAGGTCATGCTGGTCGGGCGGTCACGTCAGGGCTTGTTGACCGCGACGGCCTTGCGGCTCTCGAGGACCTGGTCGACGAGGCCGTACTCCTTCGCCTGCTCGGCGGTGAGGATCTTGTCGCGCTCGATGTCCTGGCGGACCTGCTCGACCGACTTGCCCGAGTGCAGCGCGAGCGTGTCCTCGAGCCACTCGCGCATGCGGATGAGCTCGTTCGCGTGGATCTCGATGTCCGACGCCTGCGCGTAGCCGCCGCCCTCCATCGCGGGCTGGTGGATGAGCACGCGTGCGTTCGGCAGGGCGAGGCGCTTGCCCGGCTGGCCCGCGGCGAGCAGGACCGCGGCGGCGGACGCCGCCTGGCCCAGGCAGACCGTCTGGATCTGCGGCTTGATGTACTGCATCGTGTCGTAGAGCGCGGTCATCGCGGTGAACGACCCGCCCGGCGAGTTGATGTAGAGGATGACGTCGCGGTCGGGGTCCTGGCTCTCGAGCACGAGGAGCTGGGCCATGACGTCGTCCGCGGACGCGTCGTCGACCTGGACGCCCAGGAAGATGATGCGGTCCTCGAACAGCTTGGTGTAGGGGTCCTGGCGCTTGAAGCCGTACGCGGTGCGCTCCTCGAACTGCGGGAGCACGTAGCGGGCCGACGGCGCGCCGCCCGGCAGCGCGATGCCGCCGGGGCGCGCGCCCGCGCCGGCGAGGCGCTGCGCGGTGGACAGGTACTGGGACTCGGCGCTGAAGCTCACGGGTTCTCCTCGGTGAAGTCTGGTGTCCGGTGCGGGGTCAGGAACCCGTGGTGCCGCCGCCGCCGGTCACGGACGACGCGTTGGTGACGACGTGGTCGATGAAGCCGTACTCCAGCGCCTCCTCGGCCGTGAACCAGCTGTCGCGGTCGTTGTCCTTGAGGATCTGCTCGAGCGGCTTGCCGGTCTGCTCGGCCGTGAGCTCGGAGAGCACCTGCTTCATGTGCATGATGAGCTGCGCGTTGATGCGCACGTCGGTCGCCGTGCCGCCGATGCCGCCCGAGGGCTGGTGCATCATGACGCGCGCGTGCGGCGTCGCGTACCGCTTGCCCTTGGTGCCGGACGAGAGCAGGAACTGCCCCATCGACGCCGCCATGCCCATGGCGATCGTCGCGACGTCCGGCTGGATGTACTGCATCGTGTCGTAGATCGCCATCCCGGCCGTGATCGACCCGCCGGGCGAGTTGATGTAGAGCCAGATGTCCTTCTCCGGGTCCTCCGCGGCGAGCAGCATCATCTGGGCGCAGATGGCGTTCGCGTTCTCATCGCGCACCTCTGAGCCGAGCCAGATGATGCGCTCCTTGAGGAGCCGGTTGTAGATGGAGTCGTTGAGTCCGAAGCCCGGACCCTCGGCGCGGTTGACCGGGGCCGTCGCGTCGGACGGCAGGTACAGCTCGTTCACATCCATCTCCTTCGTCGCTCCCGCGGGTCGCCCCCGCCTGCGCTGCCCTGGCCGGTCCCGGGAGAAGGTCCCGGTCCAGCCGTGCTGCAAGTGACCCTAACGCGGTCCGTGCCCGGCGTTCGTCCCGATAGCGCGCGTTTTCGCTGACGGCGCACCAGGCGGCCGGTGCACGCCGTCACGGCACGGGCACGACGACGGCCCGCCCCCTCGCACGGAGGGTGCGGGCCGTCGTGGGACCTGCTCCGACCGACCGGCCGGTGCCGCGTCAGGCCTTCGTCGAGTCCTTCTCGTCGTCCTCGACCGGAGCCTCGGCGGCGGCGGCGGCGGAGTCGTCGACGAGCGCCTCCTCGACGGGCTCTGCGGCGACGTCCTCGACCGACTCGTCCGCGGCCGCGTCCTCGTCGTCCGAGCCGATGAACTCGGTGAGGTCGACGACGTTGCCGGCGGAGTCCTTGACCTCGATCTGGCGCAGCGCGACGGCGAGCGACTTGGAGCGCGCGACCTCGCCGACCATCGCGGGGATCTGCCCGCCCTGGTCGAGCGACTGGATGAACTGGTTCGGGTCCATCCCGTACTGGCGCGACGCGCTCACGAGGTACTCGAGGAGCTCGTTCTGCGCGACCTTGATCTCGAGCTGCTCGGCGAGGGTGTCGAGCAGGATCTGGTTGCGGATGGCGTCGGTCGCCTCGACGGTGACCTCGGCGCGGTGCGTCTCGTCCTCCAGGCGGCCCTCGGACTCGAGGTGGCGGTGCACCTCGGCCTCGACGACGCCCGACGGCACGGGGATCTCGACCGCGTCGTTGAGCGCCTTGAGGAGCTCGTCGCGCGCGGCGACGGCCTGGTTCGAGGTCTTGATGCTCGCGACCTGCTCGCGCAGGTCGGCGGTGAGCTCCTCGAGCGTGTCGAACTCGGACGCGAGCTGGGCGAAGTCGTCGTCCGCGTCGGGCAGGTCGCGCTGCTTGACGGACGTCGCCGTGACGGTGACGGACGCCTCCTTGCCCTCGTGCTCGCCACCGGCCAGCGGGGCGTTGAACGTGGTCGTCTCGTCGGCCGAGAGACCGGTCAGCGCCTCGTCCAGGCCCTCGAGCATGTTGCCCGAGCCGATCTGGTAGCTGACGCCGGAGACGGAGTCGACCTCCTCGCCGTCGATCTCGGCCGTGAGGTCGAGCACGACGAAGTCGCCCTCGGCCGCGGGACGGTCGACGCCGACGAGGGTGCCGAAGCGCTCGCGCAGCGCGTCGAGGCGCTCGGTGACGTCCTCGTCGGTGACCTCGGCGGGCTCGACCGTGATGGCGAGCGTGTCGAGGGCGGGCAGCGTGATCTCGGGGCGGACCTCGACCTCGGCGGTGAAGACCAGCTGGCCCTCGCCGGCCTTGGCCGGGATCTCGGTGACCTCGACCTCGGGCTGGCCGAGCGGGCGCAGGCTCTCCTCGCTCGCGGCCTGGCGGTAGAAGCCGGACAGGCCGTCGTTGACGGCGTGCTCGATGACGGCGCCCCAGCCGACGCGCTGGTCGATCACGCGCGGCGGGACCTTGCCCTTGCGGAAGCCGGGGATGTTCACCTGCTCCGCGATGTGCTGGTAGGCGTGCTCGATGCTCGGCTTGAGCTCGTCGTACTCCACCTCGACGGTCAGCTTGACCTTGGTGGGGTCCAGGGTCTCGACGGCGCTCTTCACTTCGATGATCTCCAACTGATCGGGGTGGGCCGGCGTCCGGCCGGGGACGGCTCCGCACGCAGGCGTACGGGCAACCGTTCCATGGTACGCGAGCGGTCAAGCGTCGCGGTCAGGCCGACGTGCGCGGACCCGGGCGCTGCACCACCAGGACGACGGCGAGCCCGACGACGGCGGTCGCGACGACGGTCTGCCACCGCAGCCCGACCACGCCGAGCACGTCGAGCAGCACGGCCATGACCATCGGGCCGCCGACGACCGTCAGCGTGAGGACGAACGTGCCGAGGTGGCGCACCGCGTACGCGGCCGCCACGGTGATGAGGGTCCCCAGCGGGCCGCCCAGGTAGAGCCACCACTGCCCGGGCAGCGTGACGCCGTCGAGCGCGCCGAGGGGCGCGGCCAGCGCGCACACGACAGAGATGCCGACGAGCCCGCCCGTGACCGAGGTGAGGGTCGCGACGACCGGGTCGCCTGTGAGCTGCGTGACCCGGCCGTTCCCGGCCTGCTGCCCGCACAGGACGGCGCCGCCGACGAAGAGCGCGACCCCCGCGAGGACGGCGCCCCACCCCGCGTCGGTCGTCGCGCCGCCGAGCACCGCGACGCCCAGGCCCACGAGCGCCGCGAGCCCCGCGGCGGCCCGGCGCGCGGTGAGCCGCAGCGGGGCCGGGAGCCCGACGCCGCGCGCGTCGAGCGCGAGCCCCGCGACCGTCTGGCCGGCGACCGAGCACACCGACGCGACCGCGACGCCGACGAGCGGGACCCCGGCGGCCATGGCGACGACGATCGGGACGCTGCACAGCCCGACCGCGAACCACCACCACGACGCGGAGGTGCGCAGGACGTGGAGCGTGGAGCGGACACGACGGCGGGCGACCACCACGAGAACGGTCGCGAGGAAGGTCCCGACGTAGGAGAGCCAGGCCGCGACCACGGGTCCGGTCCCGGCGGCGGCGAGGTCGCCGTTGAGGCGGCCCTGGAGCGAGAGCACGGCGCCGCTGCCCGCGGCGACGACCGCGGCGAGGGTGACGCGCGTCGCCGGTCCGGTCGCGGTGGTGGACGTGGTCACGGGCACCTCTCGAGGACGGGACCGACGAGACGGCCCGGACGTCGACGACGCCCCGCGACGCCCCAGAAGGGGCGCCGCGCGAAGGTCGGGGTGACAGGATTTGAACCTGCGACCTTCCGCTCCCAAAGCGGACGCGCTACCAACCTGCGCCACACCCCGTCGCCCGCCACGGCGGCGGGCCAGGGCAAGTGTACTGGCGGGTGAGGGCACCCTCGTCGGCGCGCCGCAGACCACCGGGCGGCGGCGGGTGCACGGCGGGCAGAGCCACCGGGGTTTGCTAAGGTTGCGGCCGCAGGTCGGCGCCGTGCCGGTCCTCGGCCCTCCGGTCGGGGGCCCGGATCCCGGTCCCACGGCCCGTGCGGGCGTAGCTCAATGGTAGAGCCCCAGTCTTCCAAACTGGCTACGCGGGTTCGATTCCCGTCGCCCGCTCCGACGCTCTCGGGCTCCGTCCCGACCGCGGAACCCGAACGTGACGAGGGGCGCCCCGCCAGGACGGCGGGGCGCCCCTCGTCGTCTCGCCCGCACACCGACGCCTCCGACCGCGCGACCGTCTCGTGGACGGCGTTGCAGGGTCCGTACGCGGACCGATAGCCTCGGGGTCACACGCGCCGCCCGCAGGCCCGGACCTCCGGGCGACCGCGGCGCGACCGACCAGGAGGAGCGAGGAATGACCGCGACGATCGCGCGTCCCGCACCGCTGCACCGCGCCGAGTCGCGCGTCTCCTGTTGTCGCTGTCTCGGCTGTCGCTGACGAACCGCCGCCGACCCCGCGCGCCGCTCCGCGCCGCACCCAGGCCGCCCCGTCCGCACGAGCCCGCCCCCGCCGTCGTGCCCGCGCGCCCGCAGCGTCCCCGCGAGACGCTGGGCACCGTGGTCACGGACCGCGACGGCCCTCGTCCCCTGATCAGTACCCCCACCCCGGCTCACCCCGAGCCGTCGACAGAAGAGGAAGACATGGCACGCATCTACGACGACGTCACGCAGCTCGTCGGCAACACCCCCCTGGTCCGTCTCAACAAGCTCACGGACGGCCTCGGCGCCACCGTCGTGGGCAAGCTCGAGTTCTACAACCCCGCGAACTCGGTCAAGGACCGCATCGGCGTGGCGATCATCGACGCCGCGGAGGCGTCGGGCGAGCTGAAGCCGGGCGGGACGATCGTCGAGGCCACCTCCGGCAACACCGGCATCGCGCTCGCGATGGTCGGCGCCGCACGCGGCTACGACGTGGTGCTGACGATGCCCGAGACGATGTCGAAGGAGCGGCGCGCCCTGCTCCGTGCGTTCGGTGCCGAGCTCATCCTCACGCCGGGGTCCGAGGGCATGAAGGGCGCCGTCAACCGGGCGGACGAGATCGTCGCCGAGCGCGAGGGCGCGATCCTCGCGCGCCAGTTCGCCAACGAGGCCAACCCCGAGATCCACCGCCGCACGACGGCGGAGGAGATCTGGGCCGACACGGACGGTGCCGTCGACATCGTCGTCGCGGGCATCGGCACCGGCGGCACCATCACGGGCGTGGGCCAGGTGCTCAAGGAGCGCAAGCCCGGCGTGCAGATCGTCGCGGTCGAGCCCGAGGAGTCGGCCATCCTCAACGGCGGCCAGCCCGGCCCGCACAAGATCCAGGGCATCGGCGCCAACTTCGTGCCCGAGATCCTCGACACCTCGGTCTACGACGAGGTCATCGACGTCAACGCCGAGACCGCGGTCGAGTTCGCGCGCCGCGCGGCCAAGGAGGAGGGGCTGCTGGTCGGGATCTCGTCCGGCGCCGCGATCGCCGCCGCGCTCCAGCTCGCCGCTCGCCCCGAGAACGCGGGCAAGCTCATCGTGACGATCATCCCCTCGTTCGGTGAGCGCTACCTGTCCTCCGTGCTCTACGCCGACCTGCTGGACTGACGTGACCGACCCGCGTCCCCACCACCGGACGGCCGGCTACCGGCTGCGCCGGTTCGTGCGCGTGCTCGGCGAGGACCTCGAGGCCGCCCGGCGGCGGGACCCCGCCGCCCGCAGCCGCCTCGAGGTCGCGCTGGCGTACCCGGGCGTGCACGCCGTGTGGGCCTACCGGCTCGCGCACCGCATGTGGCGCGAGCCCCTGCTGCGCCTCCCGGCACGCCTCGTCTCGCAGGCGGCGCGGGCGCTGACCGGCGTGGAGATCCACCCCGGCGCGCGCATCGGCCGGCGCCTGTTCATCGACCACGGCATGGGGGTCGTCGTGGGCGAGACGGCGGTCGTCGGCGACGACGTGGTGCTCTTCCACACGTCCACCCTCGGTGGGCGGTCGATGAAGCGCGGCAAGCGACACCCGACGCTCGGGGACCGCGTCGTCGTCGGGGCGGGAGCGAAGATCCTCGGACCCGTCTGGATCGGCGACGACGTGCAGGTGGGGGCCAACGCCGTCGTCGTCAAGGATGTGCCCGCCGGGGCGGTCGCGGTCGGGGTCCCGGCGAAGATCCGCACGCCCGCCGCCGCACCCGCGGCGCGGGACGCCGTCGAGGACCCGTCGCTCCTCATCGAGTACGTCATCTGAGCGCACGGACGCGGGGCCGCCGTCGGGAACGACGGCGGCCCCGTCGTCTGACGCGTTTGTTCTAGTTTCCCTAGAACAACTAGACTGGGCTCGTGATGTTCCGCATCGACCCGCAGGCCGACGAGCCGCTGTTCGCGCAGCTCGTCGCCCAGGTGCGCCTCGGCGTCGTCCAGGGGCGGCTCGCCCCGGGCGAGCGGCTCCCCGCGGCCCGTGAGCTCGCGGAGGCGCTCGACGTCAACGTGCACACCGTGCTGCGCGCCTACCAGGAGCTGCGCGACGAGGGCCTCGTCGACCTCCGCCGCGGGCGCGGCGCCGTCGTCACGGCACCCGCCGCCGTCGACCTCACGCCGCTGCGGGCCGCCGTCGACCGTGTCGCGGCCGAGGCCCGCGCCCTCGCACTGCCCCCCGAGACCGTCCTGACCCTCGTGAAGGAGGCCCTCCGATGACCTCAGCCACCCCGCGCCGCTCGCCCGGACGACCGACCGAGGACGGTCGCCCGCGCCCGGACGGCCACCGCACCCTCGCGCTCCTCGTCGGTGCCGCGGGGGCGGTCGTCACCGTGGTCGCGGCGCTCGTCGCCCTGAGCTGGTCGGCGGACCTCCCCGACCCCGTGGCGATCCACTGGGGCGCCGACGGCGCGGACGGCTTCGCGTCGCTCGGTGCGGCGGTGGCGGGAAGCACGGCCCTGGGCCTGCTCACCTCCGCGGGGTTCGCCGCGATGACGGCGTTCCTGGGGCGGTCGGCCGCGAACCGGCGGGTCGCCGCGGGGGTCGCCGTCGGGCTCCCGGTCATGCTCGCGGTCCTCACCCTCGGGTCGCTCTGGATCCAGCGCGGCCTCGCCGACGCCCACGACGTCGGCGGGGTGGGCGCCGTCACGGCCGTCGCGCTGGGCACCGGCCTCCTCGTGGGCGTCGTGGTCGGGGTGCTGATCCCCGGCGACCATCCGGACCCGACCGACGCCGGAGTCCCCGACGACGCGCCCCGGGTCGCGCTCCGCCCGGGCGAGCGGGCGGCCTGGGTCGGGCGCGTGAGCGGCGGGCCGACGGTGCTCGTCGCGATGGGCGCGATCGTCCTCACCACGGTCCTGGCGCTCGTCCTGCGCGAGTGGGCGCTCCTCCTCGTGCCGGTGGTCCTGGGACTGCTGCTCGCCGCGATGATGTCGTGGGTCGTCCGCGTCGACGAGGGCGGGCTCTCGGTCCGGTCGACGCTCGGGTTCCCCCGCACGCGCGTCCCGGCCGACGAGGTGGTGCGAGCCGACGTCGCCGACGTCTCGCCGATGCGCGACTTCGGCGGCTGGGGCTGGCGCGCCGGTCGGGACGGCGCCGTGGGCATCGTCGTGCGTGCCGGCGAGTCGCTGCGCGTCGAGCGCACGGGCGGCCGCGCGCTCGTGGTCACGGTCGACGACGCCGGGACCGCCGCGGCGCTCCTCAACACCCTCGCCGACCGAGCACGCCGGATCGGCTAGTCTGGAGCCGGGCGGTACCCGAGACTCCGCGTACCGGATACCCCCTGCCCGGCGCGCGACCGGGTACCGCCCGCACCCCGACCCCGCGCACGACGCCCCGGCACGACGCCGGGCGCCCGGTGCGCGGGCGCACCCGTACGACGACCCTCGACGAGGAGGAGCCCGCATGCGTCTCGGCATCCACACCGGCTACTGGTCGGCCGGTCCCCCGGACGGCATCGAGGACGCGATCGTCGCGGCGGACCGTCTCGGCGTCGACTCCGTGTGGACCGCGGAGGCCTACGGCTCCGACGCCTTCACGCCGCTCGCGTGGTGGGGCTCGCGCACGTCCCGGATCCGGCTCGGGACCGCCGTCGCGCAGCTCTCCGCCCGCACCCCGACCGCCACCGCGATGGCCGCGCTGACGATGGACCACCTCTCGGGCGGCAGGTTCGTCCTCGGGCTCGGCGTCTCGGGCCCGCAGGTCGTCGAAGGCTGGTACGGCCAGCCGTACGCGAAGCCGCTCGCCCGCACGCGCGAGTACGTCCAGGTGGTGCGCGACGTGCTGCGCCGCGAGGCCCCTGTGACGTCGGCCGGGCCGCACTACCCGCTCCCCCTGCCCGAGGGCGCCGGGACCGGTCTGGGCAAGCCGCTCCGCTCGACCGTGCACCCTCTGCGCGCCGACCTCCCGATCCACCTCGCGGCGGAGGGCCCCAAGAACATCGCCCTCGCGGCCGAGATCGCGGACGGGTGGCTCCCGCTGTTCTACTCGCCCCGCATGGACGCGACGTTCCGCGAGCTCCTCGCCGACGGTTTCGCGCGACGCGCCCCGGAACGCTCGCCCGAGTCCGGGTTCGAGGTGAGCGCGACGGTGCCGGTCGTCGTGCGCGAGCACGTCGAGCAGGCCGCGGACCAGGTGCGGCCCTTCCTCGCGCTGTACGTCGGCGGCATGGGGGCCAAGGGCGCGAACTTCCACCGGGACGCGCTCGACCGCCTCGGGTACGCCGAGGCGTGCGACGAGATCCAGGCGCACTACCTCGCCGGGCGCAAGGACCTCGCGGCCGCCGCCGTCCCGACGGCGATGGTCGAGGACGTCGCGCTCGTCGGGCCGCCGGAGAAGATCGCGCGGGACCTCGCCGCGTGGCGCGACACCGCCGTGACGACGCTCCTCGTCCAGGGCGACGCGACGGCCGTGCAGACGCTCGCCCCGCTCCTCGCGCCCCGACCCCCTCGCTGAGTGCCGGGCATCCGTCGTCCCGCGCTCGCTCGGACGACGGACGCCCCGCGATCAACGGTCGGGGGTGTCGTCCTCGGGGAACCAGACTGCGCGGCGCAGGTCGACGCGGCGGCCGTCGCGCGACAGGGGGCACCCCTCGGCGCGCAGCTCCGTGAGCGCCGCGTCGAGGTGGTGCGCGGGCGGCGAGCCCGCCGCGTTGACCACGCGCCACCACGGGACCGGCGCACCGTCGTCGTCCACGCCGGACGACCCCGCGAGGACCTGCCCGACCTGGCGCGGGCCACCGCGGTGCAGCGTCTCGGCGACGATCTCCGCGACGAGCCCGTACGTCATGGCGCGCGCCGGCGGGATGCGCCGGACGAGCGCGAGGACGGCGCCCGCGTACTCGGCGGCGAGCGCCGTGCGGTCCGTGCCGGCGTCGCCGACCGGGGGCCGGTCCGCGGTCGAGCCACCCGTGCGTCGTGCCATGGGTCCCGACCCTAGCCGCCGCATTTGTCCTGGCGCGACGCGTGCCGAGCCTGGAGGATCGAGGCCATGAGCGACCACCGCCCCGCGCGCCTCCCCGACGGCTACGAGCTCGTCCCCCTCTCGGCGTCCGACCTCCGCGACGTGCTGGAGCTGGACACCGCGACGTTCCCGTCCCCGGTCGAGGTCGACGAGCTCGTCGACCTCCCGTTCCCGCTCACGTGGGAGCGCGCGCTCGGCGTGACGGTCGAGCACGAGGACGACGACGCGCCGCCCGTCGACGGCGCACGACCCGTGCGTCGCGAGCTCGTCGGGATGCACGCCTCGTACCCGTTCGCGCAGTTCCCCGTCCCCGGGGCGACCGCCCCGGTCGCCGGCCTCACGTGGGTGGGCGTCCACCCCGGGCACCGCCGCCGCGGGATCCTCTCGGCCATGATCGACACGCACCTCGCGCGGTGCCGCGAGCGCGGCGAGCCCGTGTCGGCGCTCTTCGCGGCGGAGGCGGCCATCTACGGGCGCTTCGGCTACGGCAAGGCCGCCGACGACGTCCGCCTCACCGTGCCGCGCGGCGCCGCGCTGCGCGACGTCCCCGGTGCCGAGCGCCACACCGTGCGCATCGAGCGGGCCGACCGCGAGCGCCACGGCGCGCTCGTCGCTGCGCTGCACGAGCAGGCCGGCGCCGACCCGACCGGCCAGGGCGCCGGGATCAACCGGCCCGGCTGGGCGACGCGCGAGACGCCCGAGCTCCAGGCGACGTTCTGGGACGACGCGAAGGTGTGGCGCAAGGACCGCGAGCCGACGCGCATCGCGATCGTCGAGCTCGACGGCGAGCCGCGCGGGTACGCACGGTTCCACCGCAAGCTCTCCTGGGAGGTCACCGGGCCGCGTGGGCCGGTGAGCACGGGCGAGGTCGTCGCGCTGGACGCCGCGGCGGCACGCGCGCTGTGGGGCGTCCTCACCGACCTCGACCTCACCCACGAGGTGACGCCCTTCATGCTGCCGGTCGACGACGTCGTCACGAGCCTCCTCGTGGACCCGCGCTCCGCGTCGCCGCGCCTCGCGGACAACCTCTGGGTGCGCGTCGTGGACGTGCCGGCCGCGCTCGCCGTGCGGCGCTACGCGGCGGACGTGGACGTCGTCCTGCACGTGACGGACGAGCGCCTGCCGCACAACGCGGGCCGCTGGCGGCTGCGTGCCGGGGCATTCGGGGACGCGACGGTCGAGCGCACCGAGGACGCCGCGGACCTCTCGCTGGACGTGCGCGAGCTCGGCGCCGCGTACCTCGGCGGGACGTCGCTCGCGGCCCTCGGCGCCGCGGGTCTCGTCACCGAGCACTCCCCCGGCGCCCTCGCCCGTGCGGGCGCGGCGTTCGGCTGGCCGGTCGCCCCGGTGTGCAGCTGGGTCTTCTGAGGCTCACGCCTGGCAGACGCCGCACCAGTAGAGGTTCCGGCCGGCGAGCTCCTTGAGCAGCACGGGCGTGCCGCACACGCGGCACGGCAGCCCGTCGCGGTGGTAGACGTAGAACGCCTCGTCCGCAGGGACCGCGTCGGGCGCGTCGTCGGTGTTCTGCCGCACGCGGCGGCGCCCGGACGGCGCCTCGACGACGTCGGCCGTGGGGGCTGCGGCGTCCCGGTCCTCGGGTCGGGTCGTGACGATCGCTCCCGTCCGGGTGCCGTCGCGCATGAGGACGACGAGGTCGTCCCACAGGGCGCGCAGGTCCTCGGCGGGCACGTCACGACCGGCGCGCATCGGGTCGAGCCGCGCGCGGAACAGGGACTCCGCGCGGTAGATGTTGCCGACGCCGGCGACGACGTCCTGGTTCATGAGGAGCAGCCCGACGGCGCTGCGCGAGCGCCGCACGGCGGCGACGAACTCCTCGCGCGGGTCGCCCTCGCCGGGAGCGGCGTCGCGGATCGGGTCGGGCCCGAGCCGGTCCTCGACCGCCCGCTTCTCCTCCCCCGTGACCACCTCGCACGCCGTCGGCCCGGTGAGGTCGGCGACGGCGTGCGCCCCCACGAGCCGCACGCGCACCGCGCCACGGGGCGGCGGGGGCGACCACGCGTCGTCGGGCACGGGGTCGGGCGCACCCGGCCCCGCCGGGACCGTCTCGCGCTCCCCGATGCGGCGCCGCGGGGCACCGATCGCGTGCACGACGGCGGTGCTGCCGTCGCCCGCGAACGTCCAGGCGCCGTAGAGGCCGAGGTGGACGCGGAGCCAGCGCACGTCGTCGGGTCGCCCGGCGGTCCCCTGACCGAGGAGCGTCGGGTCGGCGAACCCGAGGAAGAGCTGCTTGCCCCACGCCTCGCTCGCGACGAGGACCTGTCCGTCGAGCACGGCCGCGCCCGCGGCGAACCGGCCCTGCGGGCTGCTCACCGCGAGCGTCTCACCCGTGAAGAGCTCGCCGAACGCGCGCGCGAGCCGGTGGACGGTGTGCCCCTCGGGCACGTCAGGCGGAGGTGCCGCGCGTCGCCTCGTACGCCGCGAGCTGGTCGATCCGGCGCTGGTGGCGCGGGTCGCCGCTGAACGGCTCGGCGAGGAACGCGTCGACGAGCTCGACGGCCTCGTCGACCGAGTGCTGGCGCGCACCCACCGCGACGACGTTCGCGTCGTTGTGCTGGCGGCCGAGGCGTGCGGTCTCGAGGTTCCACGCGAGCGCGGCCCGCACCCCGACGACCTTGTTGGCCGCGATCTGCTCCCCGTTGCCCGACCCGCCGATCACGACGCCGAGCGAGCCCGGCTCGGCGGCGACCGCCTCGCCCGCCGCGAAGCAGAACGACGGGTAGTCGTCCTGCGCGTCGTAGGTGTGGGCCCCGTGGTCGACGACGTCGTGCCCCGCGGCCTCGAGGTGCTCGACGAGATGGGTCTTGAGCTCGTAGCCGGCGTGGTCCGCGGCGAGGTGAACGCGCATGGGCCCATCATGCCCCAGCGAGGCACCGGGACGTCGGGGGGAGGCCGTAGCCTGAGACGCATGACACAGACCTCCCCGACGTCCACGCCCGCGTCCTCGTCCGGCACGACCGGCACCGTCGGCACCGAGCGGTCCGGCATCGACCTGGACGCGCTGGACCCCGCCGTCCGGCCGCAGGACGACCTGTACCGCCACGTCAACGGGCGCTGGCTCGCGACGCACGAGATCCCCGCCGACCGCGCCATGGACGGCGCGTTCCGCGCGCTGCACGACCAGGCCGAGGTCCACGTGCGCGAGATCATCACGGACCTCGGCGAGCAGGTGGCGTCGGGAGCCGAGGACGTCGGCGCCGACGCGGCGAAGGTCGGCGCGCTCTACGCGAGCTTCATGGACACCGACCGGATCGAGGCGCTCGGCACCACCCCGCTCCAGACCGACCTCGCGCTGATCGCGGCCGCGACGACGCAGGCCGAGCTCACCGGCACGCTCGGCGCGCTCCAGCGCACCGGGGGCGCGGGCGCCGTCGGCTTCTGGGTGGACAACGACGCGAAGGACCCCGAGCGGTACGTCGCCTACCTCTTCCAGTCCGGGCTCGGGCTGCCCGACGAGGCGTACTACCGGGAGGACCAGTACGCGCCGGTGCGCGAGAAGTACGTGCCGCACGTCGCGCGCATGCTCGCCCTCGCGGGCGTCACGGCCGAGACGTGGGGCGCGACGCCCGAGGACGCGGCCGCCCGCATCCTGACGCTCGAGACCCGGCTCGCGGCGAAGCACTGGGACGTCGTGCGCGACCGCGACGCCGACCTCACGTACAACCCCCGCACGCTCGCCGCCCTCGCCGACGAGGCGCCCGGGTTCGACTGGCGCGCCTGGGTCCTCGCGCTCGGCGCCCCGCAGGGCTCGCTGGACGACGTCGTCGTGCGCGAGCCGGACTTCGCGGCCGGCTTCGCGGAGCTGTGGGCGAGCGAGCCGCTCGAGGACTGGAAGCTCTGGATGGTGTACCACCTGGTCACCGCCCGCGCGCCGTACCTCACGGACGAGGTCGTCGAGGCCAACTTCGACTTCTACGGGCGCACGCTGTCGGGCGCGCAGGAGGTGCGCGAGCGCTGGAAGCGCGGCGTCTCCGTCGTCGAGGGTGCGCTCGGTGAGGCCGTGGGCGCGCAGTACGTGGCCCGGCACTTCCCGCCCGCGCACAAGGCGCGCATGGAGGAGCTCGTCGCCTACCTCGTCGCCGCGTACCGAGAGTCGATCACGACGCTCGAGTGGATGACGGAGGAGACCAAGGAGAAGGCGCTCGCCAAGCTCGAGGCCTTCACCCCCAAGATCGGCTACCCGGTGAAGTGGCGCGACTACTCGGCGCTCGTCGTCGAGGCGGACGACCTCGTCGGCAACGTCCGCCGCGCCCACGCGTTCGAGCAGGACCGCGAGCTCGGCAAGATCGGCAAGCCGCTGGACCGCGACGAGTGGTTCATGACGCCGCAGACCGTCAACGCGTACTACAACCCCGGCATGAACGAGATCGTCTTCCCCGCGGCGATCCTCCAGCCCCCGTTCTTCGACCCCGAGGCCGAGGACGCGGTGAACTACGGCGGCATCGGCGCCGTGATCGGGCACGAGATCGGGCACGGCTTCGACGACCAGGGCTCCAAGTACGACGGCGCCGGGCGGCTCGAGGACTGGTGGACGACGACGGACCGCGAGGAGTTCGAGAAGCGCACCAAGGCGCTCATCGCCCAGTACGACACCTTCCGCCCCGCCCAGCTCGGCGAGGACGGGCCGCACGTCAACGGCGCGCTGACGATCGGCGAGAACATCGGCGACCTCGGCGGCCTGTCGATCGCGCTCAAGGCCTACCGGATCGCGCTCGGCCGCCCGCTCGACGAGGCGCCCGTCGTCGACGGGCTCACGGGGATCGAGCGCGTGTTCCTCGGCTGGGCGCAGGTCTGGCAGTCCAAGGGCCGGGACGAGGAGGTCGTGCGCCGCATCGCGACCGACCCGCACTCCCCCAACGAGTTCCGCTGCAACGGCGTGGTCCGCAACGTCGACGAGTTCTACGCGGCCTACGACGTGCAGCCGGGCGACGCGCTGTATCTCGCCCCCGAGGAGCGCGTGCGCATCTGGTGACGTGAGGGAGCACGAAGGGCCCGCGGCGGTTCACCCGCCGCGGGCCCTTCGTGCGTGCCGGGACCGTCCGGTCTCTCGCTCGCTCGGAGCGGGTCTCGGCGGCTCAGAGCGTCCGGATGCCGGCGCGGGCGATCGTGAACCCCTTGCCCGTCGCGTCGTCGCGGCACGTCATGCCTGTCTCCGCGCTGTCGCACGTGAACGGGCCGACCGTCTTGGACGTCCCGTAGTCCAGGACCGCGGTGCCGCCCGGAGCGGGCTGCGGCTGCTCGGCCGCCGGGACGCAGGGCTGCTCCACGCTGCCGTCGGCGCCGAGGACGACCTTGTAGCCGACCGTGCCGTCGCAGCCCGCCACGGGCGCCGGCTGGGTGCCGAGCTGGGCGATCACGCACGTCGCACTGAGATCGGTGACCTCGCACGTGATGTTGAGGGACTCCGACGCGAACGTCTCGGACACGGTGGGCTCGGCGGGCGGCGCCTCCTCGGTCCCCTCCGTGGCGGTCGCGGAAGGGGGCGGGGTCGCTCCGCCCGCGGGATCGTCGTCGCCTCCGCCCCCGAGCAGCGAGATCGCGAAGACGATCGCGCCGATGACCAGCAGCGCGTCGACCACGATGAACGCGATCCACCCGGGGCTCAGCCGGTCCGACCGGCGGCCACCGCCGCCGTTGCTCCCGCCGCGACCGGCGGGCGGTCGGGGCGTCGCGCCCGAGGAGCCCGCGCCGGGCGACGCCGCGGACGCCGCCACCGAGGCCGGCGGGTGGTAGGCAGGCTGCGGCTGCTGGGGCGCGGCCGAGGCGTAGCCCGCCGGCACCCCGGGGTCGTACGACGGAGCGCCAGGAGCGCCGTACGTGCTCGTCGGCGCGTAGCCGGTCGGCGCGGCGTCCGCGTAGACCGGTCGGCTCGCTGCGGTCCCGACGGGAGCGGCGACACCGAACCCGTTCTGCTCGGTCGCGTAGCGCACCCGCTGCGGGGGCACCGGCGCGGGCACCGCGGGCTGGGCCGCGGTCGGGAGCTCCGTGATCGGCGTGACGTGCTGGACGGTCGTCGGCTGGAACGACGACGCGACGACGGTCGGCTGCCCGTCCGCGGGCGTGGCGCGGGGCGCCTGGGCCGTCGGCCCGCTCGTGGGCGCGAACGACGGCGGGACCACCGCCGCGGCGCTCGTCACCGGACCGGCGAACGCCTGGGTCGGCTGGGCGTCGTCCCTCCCGACCGCGCGCCCCGGCACGCCGCCAGGGGGCGGCGGCGGTGGTGGCACGGGTGCGTTCGGGGACATGCGGCTCCTCGCGGGCTCCTCGTCGGACTCACCCGGCACGACCGGGCGGCGGGCGCTCCTGACACCGCCCGCAACCTGACGAAGCATGGCACGAGGCACCCGTGCGGGTCGAACCCCGCCGACGGCCGGACGGTCCCGTCGGCGGGGTTCCCGAGCCTGACCGGGTCAGTCGAAGACCGGGCCCTGGGTCCGCGTGCGCTTGATCTCGAAGAAGCCGGGGGTGCTGGCGACGAGCACGCACCCGTCCCACAGCCGACCTGCGGCCTCGCCCTTCGGGGCGGGCGTCACGACCGGGCCGAAGAACGCGGTGTCGCCGAACGCGACGACCGGGGTGCCGACGTCCTCGCCGACGCGCCCGATCCCCTCGGCGTGCGACGCGCGGAGCTGCTCGTCGTAGGCGTCGGAGCTCGCGGCCTCCGCGAGCGACGCGGGCAGGCCCACCTCCGCGAGCGCCTCGAGCAGCACCGCGTCGTAGTCCGTGCGGCCGCCCGGGTGCAGGCGCGTCCCGATCGCGTCGTAGAGCGGCTTGACGACCTCCTCGCCGTGCTCGACGCGCGCGGCGGTGACCACGCGCACCGGGCCCCACGCCTTCTCCATGAGCTCGCGGTACTCCTCCGGCAGGTCCCGACCCTCGTTGAGCACGGCGAGGCTCATGACGTGCCAGCGGACGGTGACGTCGCGCACCTGCTCGACCTCGCCCATCCAGCGGCTCGTCATCCACGCCCACGGGCACACGGGGTCGAACCAGAAGTCGGCGACGCGCACGGCGTCCTCGGTCGCGGTGGTGTCGGACGTCGCGGTGAGGGTCACGGGACGGGTCTCCTTCGTCGTGGGCGGCGCCCGGTGGACCCGGGTCGCCGGAGTGGCAGGGCGGCGCGCGCGGACGGCCGGCGGCGTCGCCCACCCAGTCTCGACACCGGGCGGGCGCAGCGTATTCCCGGACGGTAATCCCGGGGGCGGGCGCGGGCACCCGTGGGATGATCGTCCGTGGCCCACAGGCCGCCGTCGAGGCCGCCCGGCCCGACCCGAGACCGAGGAGATGCAGTGCCCGGAGAGAACCTCACCCGCGCCGAGGCGAGCGAGCGCGCGGCGATCGTCGACGTCCAGTCCTACGAGGTCGACCTCGACCTCACGACGGGGGCGACGACGTTCGCGTCGACGACCGTGGTGCGGTTCACCGCGACCGAGGGGGCGAGCACCTTCGTCGACCTCGTCGCCCCGACGGTGCGCGAGGTCGTGCTCAACGGGCGCTCCCTCGACCCGGCGGAGGTCTTCACGGACTCGCGGATCGCGCTCGAGGGCCTGGCGGCCGACAACGAGCTCCGCGTCGTCGCCGACTGCGCGTACACGAACACCGGCGAGGGCCTGCACCGGTTCGTCGACCCGGTCGACGGCGAGGTCTACCTCTACACCCAGTTCGAGGTGCCGGACTCACGCCGCGTGTTCGCCGTCTTCGAGCAGCCCGACCTCAAGGCGACGTTCGCGTTCACCGTCACGGCCCCCGCGGCGTGGCAGGTCGTGAGCAACCAGCCGACGCCGGCGCCCGAGGCGCTCGGCGCGAAGGCCGACCCGACCGGCACCGGCGCCGGCGACGTGGAGGTCGCGCGCTGGGCGTTCGAGCCCACGCCGCGCATCTCGTCGTACATCACCGCGCTCGTCGCGGGCCCGTACGTCGTGGAGCGTAGCGAGCTCACGTCGTCCGACGGCCGCACGATCCCGCTCGGGGTCTTCTGCCGCGCGTCGCTCGCGGACCACATGGACGCCGACTACGTCTTCGACAAGACGCGTGAGGGCTTCGCGTTCTTCGAGTCCGCGTTCGAGCACCCGTACCCGTTCGACAAGTACGACCAGCTCTTCGTGCCCGAGTACAACATGGGCGCGATGGAGAACGCCGGGTGCGTGACGTTCACCGAGACCTACGTCTTCCGCTCCAAGGTCACCGACGCCGTCAAGGAGCGCCGGGTCGTGACGATCCTCCACGAGCTCGCGCACATGTGGTTCGGCGACCTGGTGACCATGAAGTGGTGGAACGACCTGTGGCTCAACGAGTCGTTCGCGGAGTACGCCTCCACCCTCGCGACCGCCGAGGCCACCGAGTGGCACGAGGCCTGGACGACGTTCGCCGCGATGGAGAAGTCGTGGGCGTACCGCCAGGACCAGCTCCCCTCGACGCACCCGATCGTCGCGACGATCAACGACCTCGAGGACGTCTTCGTCAACTTCGACGGCATCACGTACGCCAAGGGCGCGTCCGTGCTCAAGCAGCTCGTCGCGTGGGTCGGCAAGGAGCAGTTCCTCGCGGGCGTCGCCGCGTACTTCCGCAAGCACGCCTGGGGCAACACCGAGCTGCGCGACCTGCTCGTCGAGCTCGAGGCGACGAGCGGCCGCGACCTCACGCAGTGGTCCGCGCTGTGGCTCGAGACGGCCGGCGTGAACACGCTGCGCCCCGAGTTCGAGCTCGACGCGCACGGGCGCTTCACGACCTTCGCCGTCCTGCAGTCGGCTGCCGCGGACCACCCGACGCTGCGTCCCCACCGTCTCGGCATCGGCCTCTACGACCTCGTGGACGGCGTCCTCACGCGGGTCCACCGCGTCGAGGTCGACGTCGACGGCGCCCGCACCGAGATCCCCGAGCTCCTCGGGCTCGACCGCCCGCAGCTCGTCCTGCTCAACGACGACGACCTCGCCTACGCGAAGATCCGCCTCGACGACGCGTCGCTCCAGGTGGCCACCGAGCACCTCGCCGACCTGGCGGACCCGCTGGCCCGCTCGCTCGTCTGGGGTTCCGCGTGGGACGCGACGCGCGACGGCGAGACGCCGGCCGGCGACTACGTGCAGCTCGTGCTCGGCAACATCGCGCGCGAGACCGAGTCGACGACGATCCGCACGACGCTCAACCAGCTCGCGCTCGCCGCGAAGACGTACGTCGCGCCGGAGCGCCGGGACGAGACCCTCGCGCACGTCGGAGACGTGCTCTGGTCGCTCGCGCAGGACGCCGCGCCCGCGTCCGACCTGCAGTTCCAGCTGGTCAAGTTCTTCGCGCACCTCGCCTCCACCCCCGCGCACGGCGAGGCGCTGCGGTCGCTGCTCGACGGGTCGGCCGCCCTCGACGGGCTCGAGATCGACACCGACCTGCGCTGGGAGATCCTCGAGGGCCTGGTCCTGCTCGACCTCGCGGACGACGCCGAGATCGAGGCGACCCTCGCCGCCGACTCGACGGCGACCGGCCAGCAGTCCGCCGCCCGCGCCCGTGCGACGGTGCCCACCGCCGAGGCCAAGCGCGCGGCGTTCGACCGCCTCGTCGGCTCGGACGACGCGCCCAACGCGATCGTCCGCGCCACGACGCTCGGCTTCCAGCACGTCAACGACCCCGAGTCGCTCGCGCCCCTCGTGGGCGCGTACTTCGACGCGCTGCTGCCGCTGTGGGACCAGCGGTCCTACCACATCGCCGAGGCGCTGGTCACCGGGCTCTACCCGGCACCGCTCGCGAGCACCGTCCTGCGCGACGCGACCCAGGAGTGGCTCGACGCGAACGCCGACGCCGCCCCCGCGCTGCGTCGCCTCGTCGTCGAGAACCTCGCGGGCGTCGAGCGCGCCCTCGCCGCCCAGGCCGCCGACGCCTGACCTCACCCGCCCGAGGCGCCGGGGCCGCTCCCACGACGGAGCGGCCCGGCGCTCCCCACTGCGTCTCGAACCCGGGGGCCGGGGTCCACGACTCGCGGTCGACCTCGAGCCCGCGAGGTCGGCCCCGCGACGGGGCGCGTCCCGTCCCTCCGCTCGCCGAGGTACAACCGTGGTCGGCCCAGCGAGAACCCCGCCCGCCGAGGTAGAACGCGGGTCCGCCGAAGCAGAGTTGCAGTCCGTCGAAGCAGAACCGTGGTCCTGCGCGACGGCGCTCGCTCGCCTGTCGCGGTCAGGTCGTCAACGGCAGCCGGCCCCCAGGGCGGCGTCGAGCTCGAGACGTCGCGGTCGACCAGGTGACCCGGCCGGTCACCCAGGCGCGCTGAAGGCCGGGCCGGAGACTGTGGACGTGTCACGTACGTGGCCTGGCCGCGTACGGCACCGAACCAGGATGCGCGTAAACCGTCTGCCCGCGCGGGGCTGCGCGCGACCACGCGCCTTCTCTTGCCGAGCCGTGTGACTACGGCTCGTCGGACGGTCGGGAAGGGCGACAACCACATGCTCGGCGGAGCACGACGTTCGGCCCGTCACGACGACGCGCCCAGGCACGGAACAATGCTGTGCCGCGAAAGCCAGACGCACGACGCAAGACGCAACCCACCAGGCGGGCGGTCGCCCAGGCGGGCAAAGACCAGGGTGAGACGACGCCGGGCGGGGTGGGTGGTGGTGCCGCGTCGTGGCGGGCCTGGCGGGAGCCGCGAGGAACGAGCGGCGGATGGTAGACGCGGCACCACCACCCACCCCGACCACCCAGGGCGACCACACGCCGTCGAGCAGGAGGACCACGGCTCTACCTCACCGAACCAGGGTTCTACCTCAGCCCGCCACGGTTCTCCCTCGGCAAACCAGGGTTCTCCCTCGGGTGACCGCGTTCGACTGGGCGGACGTCCCTCGGCGCGTCAGAGGGCGTCGTTCATGGCCTTCGCGAGGGAGCGCAGGCGGGCGGAGTCGAAGAGGTCCTCCAGGAGGACGACGTTGCCCGACGAGTCGCCGAGGGGCACCTTCCAGTTGGGGTACTCCTGGTCCGTTCCGGGCTGGTTCTGGGAGCGGCGCTCCCCCACGGCGTCGGCGAGCGAGACGCCGAGCAGGACGGCGGGCGTGGCGCGGACCAGGCGGTGCAGGGCCTCGACGAGCTCGCGCTCGGACGGGTCGTCACCGACGAGCCCGCGCTCGCGCAGGAACGCGACCATGGCGTCGCGCTCGGCGCGGGCCGCGCGACGCACGTCGGCGACGTCCTCGGTGAGGACGCCGAGCCGGTCGCGCAGCTCGACGTGCTCGCCCGCGAGGTAGCCGGCGGACGGCGGCAGGTCGTGGGTCGTGACGGTGGCGAGCGCGAGCCTTCGGTAGTCCTCCGGGGGCAGCGGCGCGCCGTCGCCCGTCTTCTCGAACCAGAGCACGGACGTGCCGAGCACGCCGCGGTCGGCGAGGTAGTCGCGCACCCACGGCTCGAACACGCCGAGGTCCTCGCCGATGACGATCGCCCCGGCGCGGTGGGCCTCGAGGCACAGGATGCCGATGAGGGCCTCGTGGTCGTAGCGGACGTAGGCGCCGGCGTCGGCGCGCGCCCCGCCGGGGATCCACCACAGGCGGAAGAGCCCGATGACGTGGTCGATGCGGATCGCGCCCGCATGGCGCAGGACAGTCCGCAGCATGTCGCGGTAGGGCGCGTAGCCGGCGCGGGCGAGCGCGCGCGGGTGCCACGGCGGCTGGGACCAGTTCTGCCCCTGCTGGTTGTACATGTCCGGGGGCGCGCCGACGGAGACCCCCGTCGCGAGCACGCCACGGTGCGCCCACACGTCGGCGCCCTCGGGGTGCACACCGACGGCGAGGTCGTGCATGATCCCGACGGACATCCCCGCCTCGCGGGCGGTGCGCTGGGCGGCCCGGAGCTGTTCGTCGGCGACCCACTGGAGCCAGCAGTAGAACTCGACCCGGTCGGCGAGCTGGTCCCGCAGGGCCGCGACGGTCGGCCCGTGCGGGTCGTACGCGCCGGGCGGCCAGTCGCGGTCGCCGTAGTGGTCGGCGAGCGCGCACCACGTCGCGAAGTCCTCGAGCCCACGTCCCTGCTCGGCGCGGAACGCGTCGAGCGACGCCTGGCGCGCGGTCGAGCGCGGCGCGGCGAAGACGACCTCGAGCGCGGCCTTCTTGGCGTCCCACGCGGCGTCGCGGTCGATCGGCCCGGGGTCGGTGTCGAGGTCGCGCACCGGGTCGAACGCCCACTCGACGAGCGAGCGGTCCGCGGCCGACAGGTAGCCCGTCTCGCGGATGTCCTCGACCCGGACGTAGAGCGGGTTGACGAAGCGCCGGCTCGTCGGCAGGTAGGGCGACGGCGTCATCGGCGTGCGCGGCTCGGCGGCGTGCAGCGGGTTGACGAGCACGAAGTCGGCCCCGGCCTCGCGCGCGGACAGCCAGGCGAGGTCGGCGAGGTCGGCCAGGTCCCCGACGCCCCACGAGGCCCGCGAGCGCACCGAGTAGAGCTGGGCCATGAAGCCCCAAGCGCGCCGCTCGACGACCGCGGCGGGCAGCTCGAGCCGCTGCGGCGTCACGACGAGCGTCGCGCGGGCCTGCGTCCCGTCGCTCTCGGCGTGCAGGTCGTGCCACCCGAGGGGCAGGTCGGCGGGCACCTCGAACGTCGCGCGCCCCACGCGCCGGCCGTCGACCGTGCGCGGCTCGACGAACACGTCGAGCTGGCCGAGGTCGCGACGCTCGCGCGCGGCCCGTGCCGCGTGCTGCCCGGCCGGCTGACCACCGTGGCGCGACGGCTCGGCCTCGAGCTCGACCCACACCTCGACGGCGGACCCGTCGGCGACGTGCACGGGGAGCGGGACGGCGTCGCCCTGCCGCACGACGACGGTCGGCGGCAGCATCTGGCGCCACGCGTCGTCGCGTGAGTGCTCGAGGCTCACCGCCACCTTCTCGGGCGACGAGGCCGGGACACCGAGGGCCTCGAGCACAGCGACGAGCGTCGAGGCGCGGACCTGGCGGCGCGACCCGTCGAAGTCCCAGAAGTCGGACGCGACACCGTGGGCGTCGGCCAGCTGCACCAACGGCTCGGGCAGGTCCGTCTGCGGGGGTTCGCTCACGCCTGCATCCTGCCAGAACGCGGGCCCGCGAGCAGCGCGTTCGCCCGGCGCGCCCAGGGACCGCCCACCTCGCCCGGGTACCCTGCGCTCATGTCCCACCCCCTTCTCGCCCCCGTCCTGCGCCTGCCCGCGGACGTCCCGGAAGAGGTCCGCAACGGCTTCGACCCCGGCAACCCCGACGACTGGTTCGAGTGGTTCGTCGGGGTCCCGCTGCGGGTCCTCCTCATCATCGGTATCGGAGCGATCGCGCTCGCGCTCGTGCGCCGCCTCATCCGCAGGATCACCGAGCACATCGCCGACGGGACGCCCGCCCTGCGCAGCAAGCGTCTGCGGGGTGTGGCCGAGTCCGGGGTCGGCAGCGTCCTGCTGCGCGCGAACCCGCTCGCGTCCGCGCGACGGGCCCAGCGCGCGCGGACGGTGGGCTCGGTGCTGCGGTCCGTCGCCAACATCGTCATCGGGGCGACGATCGTGCTCCTCGTGCTCACGGAGCTGGGCGTGAACATCGCGCCGTTCCTCGCCTCGGCGGGCATCGCGGGCGTCGCGCTCGGCTTCGGCGCGCAGAGCCTCGTCAAGGACTTCCTGTCCGGGACGTTCATGCTGCTCGAGGACCAGTACGGCGTCGGCGACACCGTCGACTTCGGCGAGGTGACGGGCACCGTCGAGGAGGTCGCGCTGCGCGTCACCAAGGTGCGCGACGGCAACGGGACCCTGTGGTTCGTGCGCAACGGGGAGATCCTGCGCACGGGGAACAAGACCCAGGAGTGGGGCCGCGCCGTGGTCGACGTGCGCGTCGCGTACTGGGCGGACGTCGAGGCGGTGCGCGCGGCGCTGCTCGCCGCGGCCGAGGACGTCGGCGCCGACCCCGTGCTCGGCACGTACTTCCTGGAGCCCCCGGAGGTCACGGGCATCGAGTCGATGACGGCGGAGGCGCTGCTGCTCAAGGTGCAGGTCAAGACGCAGGCCGCGATGCAGTGGGAGGTGGCGCGCGCCCTGCGCACCCGCGTCCGGCAGGGGTTGTCCGACGCGCGGATCCCTCTCGCGGGGGCGCAGCAGGTGGTCGTCCTCGACCACTCGCCGTCCGTACCGGACGACCGGCCCGACGACGGTGCCGGCACCTCGGGGCGGGACGAGCAGGCGGCGCGCGACCGCCGCGGCGCCGCGGCGGCGGCCGTCGTGCAGGACCGCACCGGCGGCGCGGCCGGACCGACCGCCTGAGCCGGGTGGCGCCGTCGGGCACGCGGACCGACGGCGCCGGCCCTCCGCTCCGGAGGGCCGCAGGGGTCAGCGCAGGCCGTCGAGCTCCGCGGCGAGGTTGTCGGCCTCCGGGCCGACGATGACCTGGACGACGCGGCCCGAGCGCACGACGCCGAACGCGCCGGTCGCCTTGAGGCGCGCCTCGTCGACGAGCTGCGGGTCGGTCACCTCGACGCGCAGGCGCGTGATGCACGGCTCCAGGTCGACCACGTTGCCCTGGCCCCCGAGGGCCTCGAGGATCTGCTGTGCCTTCTGGTCCGAGGGGGTGCTCATCGAAAGTGTCTCCTGAGGCGAGTCGCGGGTGGGATCCGCGCGGGGGATCCGGGGTGTCGGGGTGCCGTGCACCTGGGATCAGCCTAGTCTCCTCGCGAGGTTGTCACCGGATCGACGCCGACCTGCAACCACGGCGCAACAGACCTGTGCCGCGGGCGTGCGACGGTCGGGACGGTGGCGGGCACGCGTGCGCACCGGCCCGGGCACCCGGGTCGCACGCCCGAGGCGGACAGGAGCGAGGGTCGTGACGGGCGGAGTTCAGGACGAGGCACGGCAGGTCATCACGGGCATCGGCGTGTGCCCCGGGACGGTGGTCGGACCGGTGGTGCTCATGCCGGAGCCGATCGCGGAGCCTGCTCCCGGGCTCCGGATGGGACCGCGCGAGGACCACGAGGCGCAGGCCCGGCGCGTCGACGCCGCGGCCGCGCAGGTCGCCGCCGACCTCCAGTGCGCGGCGGACGCCGCCGACGGCGAGACGCGCGACGTGCTCGAGGCGACGGCGGCCATGGCCGGCGACCCCACCCTGGCCGCCGACGCGCGGCGCCGCGTCCTCGAGGAGCACCTAGTGCCCGAGCGCGCCGTGTGGGAGGCCGCGCAGGAGGTCGTGCGGCAGTTCACCGAGCTCGGCGGGTACTTCGCCGAGCGCGCTCGCGACGTCGCCGACGTGCGTGACCGGCTCGTCGCGGTGCTGACCGACCGCCCGACGCCCGGCGTGCCCGAGCACACGGAGCCGTTCGTGCTCGTGGCGCCCGACCTCGCGCCGTCTGCCACCGCCGCCCTCGACCCCGCGCGCGTGCTCGCGATCGTCACCGACGGCGCCGGGCCGACCTCGCACACCGCGATCGTGGCGAACGCCAAGGGCATCCCCGCGGTCGTCGCGGCGACCGGGGCCAGCGCCGCGCTCGCGCCGGAGGACGTCGTCCTCGTCGACGGCGCCGCCGGGACGGTGGTCGTGCACCCGTCCGACGAGCAGGTCGCCGCGGCGCGGGCGCGCTCGCTGCAGGTGCGCACGTTCGACGGCACCGGCCGCACGCGCGACGGGCACCGCGTGCAGCTCCTCGCGAACGTCGGCGACCCCGCCGGCGCGGCGCCCGCGGCCGCGACGGGGGCGGAGGGCGTGGGGCTGTTCCGCTCCGAGTTCTGCTTCCTCGACCGCGAGCAGCCCCCGACCGTCGAGGAGCAGGTGACTGCCTACCGCACGGTGTTCCGCGAGTTCGGCGGGCGCAAGGTCGTCATCCGCACGCTCGACTCGGGAGCGGACAAGCCGCTGCACTTCCTCACCGTCGACGACGAGGAGAACCCCGCGCTCGGCGTGCGCGGGCTGCGCACGGCCGCGCGCTGGCCGGAGCTGCTCGAGCAGCAGCTCGACGCGATCGCGCAGGCCGCCGCCGCGGAGGAGGCCGAGGTGTGGGTCATGGCACCGATGGTCTCGACCGTGGGCGAGACCGAGTGGTTCGTCGAGCGCTGCCGCGCCCACGGGCTCGACGTCGCGGGCGTCATGGTCGAGGTCCCGAGCGCGGCGCTGCTCGCGGGCCCGATCCTCGCGCGCGCCGCCTTCGCCTCGATCGGCACGAACGACCTCACGCAGTACACGATGGCGGCCGACCGCCTCCTGGGCTCGCTCGCCGAGCTGAGCGACCCGTGGCAGCCGGCCGTGCTGCGGCTCGTCGAGGTGACGTGCGCCGGTGGCGCGCAGCAGGGCCGGCCCGTGGGGGTGTGCGGCGAGGCGGCCTCGCAGCCCGTGCTCGCCGTCGTGCTCGTGGGCCTCGGGGTGTCGTCGCTGTCCATGACGGCCCGGGCGATACCCGACGTCGCCGCGCTCCTGCGCGAGGTGGACCTCGACGAGTGCCGACGCCTCGCGCGGCTCGCGGTCGAGGCCGAGAGCGCGGCCGAGGCCCGCGCCGTCGTCCGCGAGAACCTGCCGGTGCTCGCCGAGCTCGGCCTCTGACGTGGACGGCGCGGCGCTCGTCGCCGTGAGCGCGGCGCGACGCGCGGTGTGACGTGCGCCCCGGTCCCCCGTGCTCCGGCCGGACAGGGCCGCGCCCGGTGCGATGATGGGCCGGTGACGACCGAGCCCACCCCCCGCCCGACGCTGCCCGTCGCCGGCCTCTCGAACGGCACGACGACCGGCCCGTCGACCGGACCCGGGACCGACGCCACGCCGGTGCGTCCGAGCCGCACGTTCTACGACGAGGTCGGCGGCCACGAGACGTTCGTGCGCCTCGTCGACGCGTTCTACGAGGGCGTCGCGGACGACCCGGTCATGCGGCCCATGTACCCCGAGCAGGACCTCGGTCCCGCGCGCTGGCGCCTCACCGCGTTCCTCGAGCAGTACTGGGGCGGCCCGACGACGTACAGCGAGCAGCGCGGGCACCCGCGCCTGCGGATGCGGCACGCCCCGTTCAAGGTCAACCCCGAGGCGCGCGACCGCTGGCTCGCCCACATGCGCGCCGCCGTCGACACCCTCGACCTGGCGCCGATCCAGGAGGCGACGCTGTGGGACTATCTGGAGCGCGCGGCGCACTCGCTCCTCAACACCTTCGAGGACTGACCGACCCGCCGCCCGAGCGAAGGAGCCCCCACCCGTGACCCCCGAGCCCACGCCGCCGTCGTCCTCCTCGACCTCCCCCGGCCCGACGTCGGACGCCGCCCCGCGCGAGAAGGTCCCCAACCCGCTGAGCCACCTCCTCGACGTGCTGCGCCTCGAGCGCGTCGGCGACGGTGACGGGTCGGCCGCCGACCCCGAGCACTTCCGCGGCGAGAGCGTGCACCAGCCGACGGGCCGGGTCTACGGCGGCCAGGTGCTCGCGCAGGCCGTCCTCGCCGCGGGGCGCACCGTCCCCGACGGGCGTCTTCCCCACTCGCTGCACGGCTACTTCCTGCGGCCCGGGGGTCTCGACGTGCCGATCGACTTCGCGGTCGAGCGGCTGCGCGACGGGCGCTCGTTCAGCGCGCGCCGCACGCACGCGATCCAGCACGGCAAGCCGATCCTGTCGATGATCGCCTCGTTCCAGGAGGACCAGGGCGGCATCGAGCACTCGTCGCCGATGCCCGACGCTCCCGCCCCGGAGGAGGTGCCGTCCGCGCTCGACGTGCTCGGCGGCATCGACCACCCGATCGCGCGCTTCTGGTCGCACCACTCGGCGTTCGAGCTGCGGCACGTGGGCGGCTCGCTCTACCTCGGTCCCGACCACGAGCCCAAGGACCACCAGATGGTGTGGATGCGGGCGCGCGGCGACGTCGGGGACGACCAGCTGCTGCACCGCGCGCTCATGGCGTACGCGTGCGACCAGGTGATGCTCGAGCCGATCCTGCGGCAGTCGGGCACGAGCTGGGTCACGCCCGACCTGTCGATCGCGAGCCTCGACCACGCGATGTGGTGGCACCGCGACGCGCGCGTCGACGAGTGGCTGCTCTACGTGCAGTCGGCGTCGAGCGCCCAGGGCGGTCGCGGGCTCGGCGCGGCGCGCGTGTTCGCGCAGGACGGGACGCTCGTCGCGTCCATCGCGCAGGAGGGCATGGTCCGCCTCCCGGCGCTGTGAGCACCGGGAGGCGGACCGCCCTCACCGCGGTTGCCAGCCGGGTGTCAGCCCGGTGTCAGCCGCACGCGACCGTCGGGGACGACGGCGGCGCGCCCGTGCCGATGAACCCGAACGACGTGCTCCCGCCGGCGGCGAGCGTGCCGTTCCAGCCGACGTTCGTCGCGGTCAGGACGCTCCCGCTCACGCTCGTCGTCGCGTTCCAGGCCTGGGACAGGCCGCCGGGCGCGAGGTCGAGCGACACGGTCCAGCCCGAGACCCCGGACGGCCCGGCCGTGACCGTGACCTCGCCCTGGTACCCGCCCTGCCACGACCCGCGCGTCGCGTAGGTCGCGGTGCACGCACCGGGCTCCGGCCCGCCGTCGTCCGCGAGCGTCGTCGCCTCGGCGGCGAGGGACACGGGCGAGATGTTCCCCGCCGCGTCGCGTGCCCGCACCGTGTACCGGTACGTGGTCTCGGGCGCGAGGTCCTCGTCGGTGTACGAGGTGCCCGACGCCGTGCCGACCTTCACCCCGTCGCGCAGGACGTCGTAGCCCACCACGCGCACGTCGTCGGTCGACGCCGTCCACGACAGCGACGCCGTCGTGGCCGTGGTGCCCGTCACGGCGAGACCGGCGGGCGTCGTCGGCGGCTCGGTGTCCGGCTCGGTCGGGACGTCCTCGCCGAACAGGCGGTCGTAGTCGGCGAGCGCCGTCGCCACGGCGGTCTGGGCCCAGAACCGGTGGTAGGTGAACTCCGGCGCGGGCCCGCCGTCGAGGTGCGCCTGGACCTTCGACCACTGCGGGTCGTCGAGGTAGAACGAGCGCAGGTCGAGGAACGACACGCCCGGCTCGATCACGTCGCCGTTCGGCATGGTCCCCGACCACCCGGCCGGCACGTACGTCCCGTCGCCCGTGGTCGACGTGAGGACGTCGTCGAAGCGGGCGTAGTCCCCGCGCGTCTCGGTCGTCGCGACGCCGATCGGGTCGCTGTTCTGCTCCCAGATCGCGTCGAGCAGGTCGCGTGCGACCTGCTGCGCCGCGTCGTGCTGCGGCCCCTCGCCCCCGGCCGCGTAGTACATGAGCGAGCGGGCGAGCGCGCCGGCGACGCCGACGTCCTGGCCGTAGCCCGTCACCTCGACGCTCAGGCCCGCGTTCTCCCCCGGGTTCTCGGGGTCCCAGTCGTCCGGCTGGCCCGACCACGCGAGGTTGGACGGGATCTGCCAGGAGTCGTCCGTGACCGTGACGTGGTCGATCACCCACGGCACCCACCTGTCGAGGATCTCCTCGGCGCGCTCGTCGCCCGTCTCCTCGTAGAGCTGCGCGATCCGCTCGACGCCCCAGCCCTGCATGCCCATCCACGAGTTGGAGGGCGGGTCGTGGTAGACGGGCGCCTCGGTGTACGCCATGCCGTAGAACGTCGCGACGTCGTCGGGGCGGTCGGCGTAGTGGCCGTCCCAGGAGTTCGTGCTGCCGCCCGCGATGCCGCCCTCGGGCGACTGGAGCCACTGGAAGAGCTCGATCTGCCGGTCGAGGCTCGTGCCCCAGTCGTCGCTCGCGGTGGGCGACGCCGGCTGGAGCGCGGGGTCGTTCGCGAGCGCCCAGGCCGCCATCGGGTTCTGGTACCCGAAGTGCGCGTGGCTCGAGCCGATGCGCCAGGCCCACGGGCCGGACGTGTCGAGCGCCCCGCCCCACGCGTAGTACCAGGACAGCAGGTAGTGCGCGCTGCTCCGGCCCGACCCCGCGGCGCACGACGTGGACTCGCAGCCCGGCGTCTTGAAGTACTTGTCGAACAGCGCGTAGCGCAGGTAGTCGCCCATCTTCGAGGCCTTGCCGACCGTGTCTGCCACGGCCTCGGGCTGGCCCTGCTCGGTCGCGAACTTGTTCGCCCAGTAGGCCGCCTCGACCGCGCGCGCGTCGGCGTCGGGCGCGTTGGTGTACTTCCACTGCTTCGCGTACGACGCGTCGCCCGTGAAGAGGTCGAGGTAGCCGTTCCTCCCGCCGAAGCTGAAGTCGTCGATCGACGGCTGGGGCACGGTCTCCCAGACGGACTCCTGCGGGCCGCGCTGGAACGTGTTGATGTACGACGTGCCCTCGTGGTCCGGCCCGAGCAGCGTCGAGGAGCCGGGTGCGGCGCCGAACCCGTAGACGTTGTCGACGTCGGCGAGCCAGTGCATGCCGTAGACCTCGGGCGTGCCGTAGGTCGAGCGCAGCTCGGCCGCGATCGGGTCGGAGCCGACGGAGACCGACGTGTCGAGCTGCGAGGGGTACCGGCTCGGGTGGTTGAACTCCGGCGCGTACGTCGCGGGCTTGGCCGGGTTGTACGCCCCGTTGGTGGGCTGGTTCTCCGTGGTGGGGATCATGTACGCCTCGAGCGTGTCCCACGCGTGGTTGAACGGCTCCCAGTCGCCGGTCACCTGGCCGTACGACGTCTCGAGCCACAGCCAGAAGGAGTACGCCTCCGACGTCGTCTCGTGCCCGTAGTCCGGCGCCTCGACCATGAGCGTCTCGACCGCGTGGTACGGGATGCCCTGCGGGGAGAAGTAGCCGTTCGCGGGGTCGTGGATCTTCGCGTACAGCTCCAGGAAGCGCTGCGTGTACTCGCCGTCGACGAGCGCCGCGGCCGTCCCCGCCGTCGTGGACCGGGGCTCCGCGGGGTCGGCGCTCGCCGGGGGGACGGTGGCGAGCGCCGCGAGCGCGACGCCGACGGCGAGCGCGGCCGCCGTCGTGCGCCGTCCCCGTGCGGCTCGCGCGTGCGGGGCGGTGGGTGGTGGCGCTGCGCGCCGGGACGTGCGTGGCATCGTGCTCCCTCTCGTCGTCGAGCCCCGCGGCGGCGGTCGCGGGGGCGCCGTCGTCGGCTCCCCCACCCCCACGGGTCGATCGACTCTCGGCGGCCGCGACCGGCCGTCACAACGCACGAAACGTTTCGGACGGCGCCGACCACGGCACGACGGCCTCGTGCGCGCGGGCCCGTCGGCGCGCGAGAGCCACCCCGGCCCGCCGCAGCACCTCGAGCGCGTCCGGCGCGCCGGTGACGTCGCCGAGGTGCTCGACGACCGCGGACCCGCACGCCCCCGCCGCACGGACCGCGGCGTGGCGGGCCGCGTCGTCGGACACCCCGTCGAGGAGCACCACGAGGTCGGTCGGCGCCAGCGCGCACAGCGAGCCGGCCGGGCCCAGCGCGCCGCGGAGGCGGTGGATCGTGGGGACCGGCGGCGGCACCTCGAGCCCGACGGCCAGGACGTGCGCGCCGTACCCCTCGACCCGCCCACCGCGCCCGATCGCCTGCTCGAGGCGGTCCACGAACAGGGTCCGGTGCAGCACGCCCGAGTCGGGGTCGACGAGCGCGCGCTCGCGCAGCTCGCTGCGGTACCGCTCGACGTCGGACAGGACGGCGAGGGCGCCGACCATGCGGGCCGGGCGCCCGCCGGCGTCGGGCACGGTCACCGCGCGGCCGCGGACCCGCACGTGCTCGCCGTCGGCGCACCGGAGGCGGTGCTCGACGTCGAGCGGCTCGGTCGTGCCCGCGAGCTGCGCGGCGACGGCCGCGTGCACGGCCTGCACGTCGTCCGGGTGCACGCGGCCGAGCCACTCCTCGGGGTCGTCCCGCAGGTCGGCCACGTCGCAGCCCACGATGCGGGCCCACGCCGGCGACCAGCGCACGACGCCCGTCTCGACGTCCCAGTCCCACGTGCCGTCGTGGGACGCGATCGACACGAGCGCGGCGCGCTCGGCCCCCGCCTCGACCTCGAGAGCCAGCTCGCGGACGCGGTCCGCGGCGTCGGCGAGCGCGTGCTGCTGCTCACGCAGCGAGCTGACCAGGGTCTCCCGGTCGAGCGCGACGGCGAGCATCGCCGCCCAGTGGTTGTACCGCTCGCGGGTGCTCGTCGTCCGCGTGTCCACGAGGCCGCCCACGACCAGGAAGCCCCAGTCGGAGCGTCCGAACGCGACGGGCGCGACGACCGTGAGCGACCGCGGGTCGAGGAGCTCGCGCGGCGGGAACTGCGCGGTCGGCAGGACCGTCCCCACGAGCCGCTCGACGACCGTCCCCCCGCCACGCACGCCGACGACCCGCAGCACGCGGCGCCCGGAGCCGTCGTCGGAGTCCTCCCACAGCGCGAGGGCCGCCGTCCCGCCCACCCCGCGAGGCAGCCAGTCGAGGCGGCGCAGCCCCGCTTCGTCGCCGCGCAGCAGGCCGAGGTCGACCTCGTAGAGGTCCACCAGGTCCTGCTCGAGCCGTCCCGTGCGCGCGACCGCCCCGTGCGCGCACCCACGCGCCACGGCGACGACCACCTCGGCCGCGGTCGCCCGGACCGCCTCGGCGCGCGCGGCGGCGGAGCTCGCCGGGGGGTCCCGGTGGGTGCCGCGCGACAGGACGGTCCGGCCGAGCTGGGACGCGCGCGCGCCCGGGCGTCGCCGCCGGACGTCGCGCACGATGGCGGCGACCTCGGTCTCCAGGGCGGGCACGATCTGCTCGAGCGCCTCCTGCGACGGCCGCAGGGCCGCTGTCCGGTCCGCGAGCGAGCGCAGCGCCGCGGCCGGCGGGACGGCGCCCGTCTCCGCGGCGCCCCGGAGCAGGTGCCGGAGCACGAGGAGCCACGCCTCGAGCGGGGCGGGGCGCTGGCCGCCGTCCGGCCCGCGTCGGCGCAGGACGCCGCGCGCGTCCGACCGTTCGAGGACGGAGGCGAAGACGACGCGGGCGACGTCGTCGAGGGGCCGGTCCGGGTCGGCGGGCGCCGGCACGACCGCGGACCGGGCGGCCGGGGCGCCGATGAGCTCGCCCTGCGTGCCCTCGAGGCACCCGCACGACTCGCGCCGGATGAGCGCCGCACGCCCCAGCCGGTTCTCCCGGCCGACGCTCTCGCCCCGGGCCTGCGCGACGAGAAGCTCCGCCACCCGCTCGCCGACCTGGTCGTGCAAAGGGTCGACCGTCGACAGCCGGGGACGCGAGCGCGCGCCCGAGTCGGCGTGGTCGAACCCGACGACCGCCTGCTCCGCGGGCAGCTCGAACCCGCTGGCCTGCAGGCCGCGCATGAAGCCGATGGCGTTGCGGTCGGTGGCGGCGAGCGTCGCCGTCGTCGGCAGGCCCCGGGACGCGAGCCGCCGCGCGACGGCCTCCGCGCTCGCCTCCTGGTTGTCGCGCGTGCGGTACACCCACGACGGCGACCACGCGAGGTCGTGCGCGCCCAGCGCCGCGCGGTAGGCGTCGTAGCGCTCGAGCGTGTCGCGCTGCTCGGTGTTGCCGACGAAGCCGATGCGCTGGTGGCCGTGCTCGACGAGGTGGTCGACGGCGGCGCGGACGCCGCCCGCGTTGTCGGGCGACACCGCGGGAGCGCGCAGCCCGTCGGCGCGCACCCCGAGGAGCACGAGCGGGATGCCCGACGCGTCCAGCTCGCGCAGCTCCGCGTCCGCGAGCGCGGTCGTCATGACGACGAACCCGTCGAACGAGGAGCGGCCGAGCAGCGGCCGGCGCCCTGGGGGACCCGGGAACTCGTCGCGGTCGAGGTCCGCCGGGTAGGTCTGGAGGGCGACCACCCGGTGCCCGTGCGCCCGCAGGACCCGGGCGATCCCCGCCAGGGACCGCCCGAAGTAGAAGCCTCCGACCACGGGGCACAGCACACCGAACGTCAGGTGCTCCCCCGCCTGTCTCGGGCGCCTCGTCGCGTCCGTCGACATCCTCGTCACCGTCCCCGTCACGTCATCGTCACCGAGTCCTGATAGGCATCATGCACCCAAACCGGGCACAGTGTGGGAGCGTGACCACCAACTCTCCCGGCGGACCGCCCTCGCCACGCCCCACCCGCCCGGCCGAACGACGCATCACGATCACCGACGTCGCGCGCGCGGCGGGGGTGTCGATCGCCGTCGTCTCCTACGCCCTCAACGGCCGCCCCGGCGTGTCCGAGCGCACACGACGGCACGTCCTGCGCACCGCTGCCGACCTCGGCTGGCGCCCGAGCGCGGCCGCCCGCTCGCTGCGCACCAGCGCCCGGAGCGTGGCGCTCCAGGTCGTGCACGCGGCGGAGGGGGCGGCCGGACCCGCTCGCGCCCTGGCACTCGCCGCCGGCATGCGCGCCGTCCTCGCGGAGCACGACCTCGCCCTCGGCCTCGAGGTCACCGACGACCGCGACGAGGGCGCCCGGGAGCTCGAGACGGGCTGGTCCGAGCGGCGGCACGCCGCGTACGTCGTGGTCGACGCCCACGCGCGCGACCCCCGGACCCGGGTCGCGCGCGAGGCGGCGATCCCGTTCGTCGAGGTCGCTCCCGGCCCGCCCGGCCCCGCCGCCCCGGGCGTGCGGACCTGGTTCGCGGGCGACGCGGACGCCCGCGCGGCCCGCTACCTCGTCGAGCTCGGGCACCGCCGGATCGCGGTCCTCGTCTCGGACGCGCAGGACGAGGTGGCGCGCACCCTGGTCGCGGCGACCCACGACGCGGGTGGCCCGGAGGCCCGGGTCGACGTCGTCGAGTGCCGCACGTGGGAGGAGACGCGCTCGCGCGCAGCACGGCTGGTCGCGCACGACGCGCGCCCCACCGCCGTGCTCACCGACACGGACGTCGCCGCGCTCGCCGTGCTCGAGGCCGGGCGGAGCCAGGGGCTCGAGGTGCCGTGGGACCTGTCCGTGCTCTCCGGCGAGGACTCCGCGACGTGCCGCCTCGTGGCCCCGGCGCTCACCGCCGTGCACCGGCCGTTCCAGCGGCTCGGCGCGCACGTCGCGGACGTCGTCGTCGCGCGGCTCGGTCTCGGGCGCCCGGTAGCGCGCCCCGACGCCGACCCGGCCGCGACCCGTCCGGCCGTCGACCGCGAGCGCCCCGCCGCGCGCCTCCTCCTGCGCGGGACGACGGCGCCACCGCGGGGCGCCTAAACGTTTCAGTCGGTGGCCGACGACGGCCCCGGTTCGTCACGTTGTCCCCGCCGGGCAGAGCCGCCCGGTGCGCGGACCCGTCCGCGCCCCCGGACCCTTGGAGGACCACGTGCCATCCCGATCCAGCCGACCGCGCAGGGGCGCGGCCGTCGCCGCGTCGCTCGCGCTGCTCGCCGCCCCGCTGGTCGCGACCGCCGCGCCGGCGAGCGCTGCCGAACCACGCGTGAGCAACCCGTTCGCCGGTGCCACGCAGTACGTCAACGACTTCTGGTCCGCCAACGTCGAGGCCGCCGCCGACCGCGCGGGCGGCGACCTCGGGTCCCGCATGCGGGCGATCGCCGAGGAGCCCACCGCGGTCTGGATGGACCGCATCAGCGCGATCGAGGGCAACGCCGACGGCCCGGGCCTGCGGCACCACCTCGACGCCGCGGTCGAGCAGAAGCAGCCCGGCGTGCCGATGGTCTTCAACCTCGTGATCTACGACCTGCCCGGCCGCGACTGCTACGCGCTCGCGTCCAACGGCGAGCTCAAGCCGAACGCCACGGACATGGCGCGGTACAAGACCGAGTACATCGACGTCATCGCCGACATCCTGGACGACCCCGCCTACGAGGACCTGCGCGTCGTCGCGACGATCGAGCCGGACTCGCTGCCGAACCTCATCACGAACATCAGCACGCCCGACTGCCAGGCGTCCGCGCCGTACTACCGCGAGGGCGTGACGTACGCGCTGGACGCGCTCCACGACGTCGGCAACGTGTACTCCTACATCGACGCGGCGCACGCGGGCTGGCTCGGCTGGCCGAGCAACGCGGGCCCGGCGGCGAAGCTCTTCAAGGAGGTCGTGCTCTCCACCGAGGCGGGCTACGCGTCCGTGACCGGCTTCGTGACGAACACCGCCAACTCGACCCCGCTGCACGAGCCGTTCCTCGAGGACGTCCAGCTCGGCAGCACGCCCGTGCGCTCGGCCTCCTTCTACGAGTGGAACGCCGACTTCGACGAGGCCGACTGGACGGCGCACCTCTACGACCTGCTGGTCGCCGAGGGCTTCCCGACGTCGATCGGCATGCTCGTCGACACGTCGCGCAACGGCTGGGGCGGCGAGGACCGCCCGACGGCGGTGAGCACGTCGACGAACCTCAACACCTACGTGGACGAGTCGCGCGTCGACAAGCGCATCCACCGCGGCGCGTGGTGCAACCCGGCGGGCGCAGGCATCGGCGAGCGCCCGCAGGCCTCGCCCGCGGGCTTCCCGGAGTCGCACCTGCACGCGTACGTGTGGGTCAAGCCTCCGGGCGAGTCCGACGGCGCGTCGTCCGACATCCCGAACGACCAGGGCAAGCGGTTCGACCGCATGTGCGACCCGACGTTCGTCTCGCCGAAGCTCGCCAACCAGCTCACCGGCGCGCTCCCCGACGCCCCGCTCGCGGGCCAGTGGTTCGAGTCCCAGTTCCGGATGCTCGTGGAGAACGCCTACCCGGCCATCGAGGCCGACGGGAGCAGCGGCCCCGCGGACACGACCCCGCCGTCGGTCCCGACGGGCCTCACGGCCGGGACGACCACGACGACGTCGGCGAGCGTGAGCTGGACCGCGTCCAGCGACGACCGTGGCGTCACGGGCTACACCGTGCTCGTCGACGGCACCGCCGTGGGCACGACGGCCACGACCTCGTTCACGGTCACCGGTCTCGACGCGGGCACGTCCTACGCCGTGACCGTCCGGGCGCGCGACGCCGCGGGCAACGTCTCGGCCGCGTCCGCCCCGCTCACCGTGACCACGGACGAGGACGGCGGCCCGGGCGGCGACGACCAGGCGCCGTCCGCCCCGACCGGGCTGCGCGTCTCGGGCGTGACGGCCTCCACCGTCGCGCTCGCGTGGAACGCGTCCACCGACGACACCGGCGTGACCGGCTACCGCGTGTTCCGCGACGGGGCGCAGGTCGCCCAGGTGACCACCACGTCCTTCACCGACACGGGACTCGCGGCCGGCACGGCGCACGTCTACGCGGTGCGCGCCGTCGACGCCGCGGGCAACGTGTCCGCGACGTCGGGCACCGTGACCGGCACGACGGCACCGGGCGGCGGCACCCCCGGCGCCTGCACGGTCGCGTACACCGCGAGCTCGTGGAACACCGGGTTCACGGGGTCGCTGCGGATCACGAACGACTCCGCCGCCGCCCTCCAGGGCTGGACCCTGACGTTCGCCTTCGCGAACGGCCAGACGATCACCCAGGGCTGGTCCGCGCAGTACGCGCAGTCCGGCTCGACCGTCACCGTGACCCCCGCCGCGTGGAACACCACGCTCGGCGCGGGCGCGAGCGTCGAGGTCGGCTTCAACGGTTCCCACACCGGGACCAACACCGAGCCGACGTCCTTCACCCTGAACGGCGCCACCTGCACGGTCGCCTGACCTGACGCCGACGGCCGGGGCGCGTGCGCCCCGGCCGTCGGCGCGCGCGAGCCGCGGCGCGGGCGGCGTCCCCCGGCGCGCGAGCGGGCCACGCGTCCCGCACCATGACCGGGTGCGACTGCGTCGGGTGTCCGTGACCTCCCCCGGGTACTCACGGCGCCCGAAGGGCGACTCGTGGGTGTTCCTCGACGTCAAGGGACTTCCGCTCGCCGACGAGGAGGAGCTCGCGCGGTGCACGCGCCTCGCGGTCCCGCCCGCCTGGTCCGACGTCTGGATCTGCCGGTACCCGAACGGGCACATCCAGGCGTTCGGGCGCGACGTCGCCGGTCGTGGCCAGTACCTGTACCACGAGCAGTGGCAGGTGCGGCGCGCGCGGCGCAAGCACGACCACGTGCTCGACGTCGGCCGGAGACTGCCCGCGGCCCGGCGTCGCGTCGCGCGCGAGCTCGCACAGCCCGGCATGGGTCGCGACACGGTGCTCGCCCTCGCGTTCCGGCTGCTCGACCTGGCGTACTTCCGTGCCGGCGGCGAGATCTACGCGAAGCAGAACAACAGCTACGGCCTGGCGACGATCCGTAAGGAGCACGCGCGGGTGCGGCGCGACGGGAGCGTCCATTTCCACTACCCCGCGAAGTCGGGCCAGGTGCGCGACGTCGTCGTGGACGACCCGGTGGTCGCCGAGCTCGTCACCACGCTCAAGCGGCGCCGCGGCGGCGTCGAGCTGCTCGCGTGGCGCGAGGACGGCCCCGACGGGCGCGCCGTGTGGCACGACGTCACGAGCGCCGACGTCCAGGCGGGCATCAAGGAACGGCTCGGCGACGACGCGACGCCCAAGGACTTCCGCACCTGGCACGCGACGGTGCTCGCGGCACGCGCGCTCGCCGACGCGGGGGCCGCGCCCGCCTCCGAACGGGCGCGGCGCAAGGTCGTCACGGGGATCGTCAAGGACGTCGCGGAGGAGCTCGGGAACACGCCCGCCGTCGCGCGGTCCTCGTACATCGACCCGCGACTGTTCGACCTGTGGGAGCGCGGTGAGACCATCGGCTCGACCCGCTCCCAGACGCGCGCCGAGCGCGAGCTCCTGGAGCTCCTCTCGTGAGGGCCGCGGTCACCGGCGTCACGGGCTACGTGGGCGGGCGGCTCGTGCCCGAGCTCCTGCGCGCAGGGTTCGAGGTGCGCGCGCTGGCACGGCACCCCGAGCGGCTCGCGGGGCGCGAGTGGGTCCACGACGTCGAGACGGTGGCCGCCGACGCGGCCGACCTCGAGCAGACCCGCGCGGCGCTCCAGGGCGCCGACGTCGCGTACTACCTCGTGCACTCGCTCGGCACCGGGAGCACGTTCGAGGCGCGCGACCGCCGCACCGCGCTCACGTTCGCGCGCGCGGCGCGCGAGGCGGGCGTCGGGCGGATCGTCTACCTCGGCGGGATGTTCCCGGACGTCCCGGAGGGCGAGCTCTCGCGCCACCTGGCCTCGCGCAAGGAGGTCGGCGAGATCCTGCTCGCGTCGGGCGTCCCGACGACGGTCCTCCAGGCGGCGGTGATCCTCGGCTCCGGGTCCGCGTCGTTCGAGATGATGCGCTACCTCACCGAGCGGCTCCCGGCCATGACGACGCCGAAGTGGGTCGACAACCGCATCCAGCCCATCGCGGTGCGGGACGTGCTGCGCTACCTCGTGGGGTCCGCGACGATGCCGCCCGACGTCTCGCGCGCGTTCGACGTCGGCGGGCCCGACGTCCTCACCTACCGCGACATGATGCAGCGCTACGCCAAGGTGGCCGGGCTCCCCCGGCGCGCGATCGTCAGCGTCCCGGTGCTCACGCCGAAGCTCTCGAGCCTGTGGGTCGGGCTCGTCACGCCCGTGCCGTCGGGCATCGCGCGGCCGCTCGTCGAGTCGCTCCAGCACGAGGTCGTGTGCCGGGAGCACGACATCCGGCGGTACGTGCCCGACCCGCCCGAGGGCCTCCTCGGCTTCGACCGCGCCGTCGAGCTGGCCCTGGAACGCATCCACGACGGCGAGGTGGTGACGCGCTGGTCGTCCGCCTCGGTCCCGGGAGCGCCGTCGGACCCCCTGCCGAGCGACCCCGACTGGGCCGGCGGCTCGCTGTACGTCGACGAGCGGCGGACGGTCGTCGACGCGCCGCGCGACGTGCTCTGGCGCGTCGTCGAGGAGATCGGCGGGCAGGGCGGCTGGTACTCGTGGTCGCTCGCGTGGCGCGTGCGCGGGCTCCTGGACCGCGCCGTCGGCGGGCCCGGGCTGCGCCGGGGCCGGCGCGACGAGCGGCACCTGCGCGTGGACGACGAGCTCGACTGGTGGCGTGTCGAGGCGATCGAGCCGGGCCGTCGCCTGCTGCTCCGGGCCGAGATGCGCCTGCCGGGGCTCGCATGGCTCGAGCTGCGCGTCGACGAGGCCGCCGCCGAGCTCCCTGATGCCACCGACCCCGACGCGCCCGGCCCCTCGCCCGAGGACGCGAGCGGTCCCGGCCGGACCTACTTCGCCCAGCGCGCGCTGTTCTACCCCCACGGCCTCGCGGGCCAGCTCTACTGGTGGGCGGTCAAGCCGTTCCACGGCGTCGTGTTCGGCGGGATGCAGCGCAACGTCGCCGCCGCCGCGGAGCGCGCCGCCGACGACGGCTAAACGTTTCGGGTCGCGCGCGTCCTTGACCCCGGCTCCGCCGCGTCCGGACAGTGGCGTCGACCTGCGTCGACGCGGACGCAGCCGGACCGAGAGGCAGCCATGCACCCACGACCCACCGCGGTCCTCGCCACGGGCGCCCTGCTCGTCGCGAGCCTCGCGGCCACGACCCCGGCCTCGGCCGCGCCGGATCCGACGCCGGTCCCGGCAGCGGCCGCCGCTGCCGCCGCCGAGCCGAACTACGCCGAAGCGCTCCAGAAGTCCCTGTTCTTCTACGACGCCCAGCGCTCGGGCGACCTCCCCGACGACTTCCGGGTGAGCTGGCGCGGCGACTCCGCGCTCGACGACGGCGCCGACGTCGGGCTCGACCTCACGGGCGGCTGGTACGACGCGGGCGACCACGTGAAGTTCGGGCTGCCCATGGCCTTCACGACGACGATGCTCGCGTGGGGCGCGATCGCGAGCCCCGACGGGTACGCGGCGTCGGGCCAGCGGGACGAGCTGCTCGACTCGCTGCGCTGGGTCAACGACTACTTCATCAAGGCCCACCCCGAGCCGGACGTGCTGTACGCGCAGGTGGGCGACGGCGACGCGGACCACAAGTGGTGGGGCCCCGCCGAGGCGATGCAGATGGCCCGGCCCGCGTACAAGGTCGACCGGTCGTGCCCCGGGAGCGACGTCGCGGGCGAGACCGCGGCGGCCATGGCCGCGTCGTCGATCGTCTTCGCGGACTCGGACCCGGCGTACGCGGCCGAGCTCGTCGAGCACGCGGAGCAGCTCTACGCCTTCGCCGACACCTACCGGGGCAAGTACTCCGACTGCGTGCCCGTGGGCGCGTTCTACAACTCGTGGTCCGGCTACCAGGACGAGCTCGTCTGGGGCGCGGCCTGGCTGTACGAGGCGACGGGCGACGCGACGTACCTCGCGAAGGCCGAGCAGGAGTACGCCGGTCTCTCGCGCGAGAACCAGACGAGCACGCCGTCGTACCGCTGGACGATCGCGTGGGACGACAAGACGTACGGCGCGTACGCGCTGCTGGCCCAGGCGACCGGCAAGCAGCGGTACGTCGACGACGCGAACAGGTGGCTGGACTTCTGGACCGCCGGGTACCAGGGGTCGCGCGTGCGGTACTCCCCCGGCGGGCAGGCGTTCCTCGACTCGTGGGGTTCGCTGCGCTACGCCGCGAACACGGCGTTCGTCGCGCTGACCTACGGCGAGTGGCTGCGGGGCCGCGGCGACGCGACCCGCGCGCAGACCTACCAGGACTTCGGCGAGCGCCAGATCGGCTACGCGCTCGGCGACAACCCGCGCGGCGCCTCGTACGTCGTCGGGTACGGCGAGGACTCGCCGCAGAACCCGCACCACCGCACCGCGCACGGCTCGTGGCTCGACTCGCTCGCCGAGCCCGCGGCGACGCGGCACGTCCTGTACGGCGCGCTCGTCGGAGGTCCGGGTGCACCGGACGACACCTACACGGACCGCCGCTCGGACTACGTCGCGAACGAGGTCGCGACGGACTACAACGCCGGCTTCACGTCGGCGCTCGCGTTCCTCGTCGGCGAGCACGGAGGTGTCCCGCTCGCCGACTTCCCGCAGCCCGAGACCCCGGACCAGGACGAGTTCTTCGTCGAGTCGCGCCTCAACCAGCCCGGCACCGCGTTCACGGAGATCAAGGCCGTGCTGCGCAACCGGTCGGCCTTCCCGGCGCGCGTGCTCGACGACGTCCGCCTGCGGTACTGGTTCACGCTCGACGACGGCGCCGACCCGGCGACCCTGCGCGCCACGACGAACTACTCCGAGTGCCCCGGCGCGACGGCTAGCGTCGGCCACGCGGGCGGCGACCGGTACTTCGTCGAGATCGACTGCTCGGGCTCGGTCGTCTACCCGGGCGGCCAGTCCCAGCACCGCCGCGAGGTGCAGTTCCGGGTGTCGGCGAACGTCTGGGACGCCTCGGACGACTGGTCGTTCGCTCAGGTCGCGACCGGCGACACGCTCACAAAGAACGCGCGCATCACCCTCTACGAGGGTGCCGAGCTGCTGTGGGGCACCGAGCCCGCCGCCGGGCCCGTCGAGCCGGACACCACGCCGCCGACGACGCCGGGCACGCCGACGGTCTCGGGCGTCACGGCGACCGGGGCGTCCGTCGCATGGGCACCCTCCTCGGACGCGGGCAGCGGCATCGCCGGGTACGACGTGCTGCTCGACGGCGTGCGGGTCGCGACCACGTCGGGCACCCGCCAGGCCCTGACAGACCTCGCGCCCGAGACGACCTATCGCGTCGCCCTCGTCGCGACCGACCGGGCCGGGAACGCGTCCGCGCCCGGGCCGGCCGCGACCTTCACGACCCCGGCGACGTCGACGGGTCCCGCGCCCGGCGCCTGCGCGGTCCGGTGGTCGTCGAGCGACTGGGGCTCCGGCGGGACCGTGACCCTCCGGCTCACGAACACCGGAACCACGCCCCTCGACGGCTGGACGCTCGCGTTCGTGCTCCCGTCCGGGCAGACGGTGACGAACGGCTGGAGCGCGACGTGGACGCAGTCGGGCGCCGACGTCACCGTGCGGTCCGCCGCCTGGAACGGCGCCCTCGCCCCAGGGTCGTCCGTCGAGGTCGGCGCGAACGTCGCGCACGGCGGGGTGAGCACGCCGCCGGCGGGCTTCACGCTGGTCGGCGCGTCGGGCGGGACGGCGTGCACCGTGGGGTGATCCCGCACGGCAGCCACGGACGATCGTCGCCCGCGCCGGGACGCTGCTCCCCGGCGCGGGCGACGGTCATCTCCGGCGGCGGAAGGTCAGCGGCTCCTCGACGAACGGCTCCCACGCCGCGCGCTCGGTCTCGGTGATGCGGCGGGGCGCGCCGGTCGCCGCGTCGACCACGACGATCGTGGTCACCGCCTTCGCGTAAGGGGCACCGCCCGAGGTGGGGCCGGTGCGCTCGAAGCGGGCCGCGCCGTCGTGCACCTCGTAGCAGACCTCCAGGCTCGCGCCGCCCAGGTGCCCGATCCACAGCTCGACCCGCACGGGCGTCCGCGTGAAGCCGAGCGGGCGCAGGTACTCGATCTCCTGCCGGGCGACGAGCGTGTGGCTCGTCGCGGCCGGCCCGGTCTCCAGGACCGCCGTCGGCCAGGCGTCCTCGCCGGCGTCCGGGTGGGTCCAGAACGCGGTGATGCGCGCGTCCTCCAGCAGCCGGAACATCTCGACGTTGTTCACGTGGGCGTACGCGTCGAGGTCCGACCACCGCAGGGAGACGGGGACGTGCAGGCGGGTCATTCGGAGGTCCTCTCGCTCGACATGGCGCGGCTGACGTTACCTCGTGCCCGGCGGGTCAGGAGGCAGCGACGAGGGCCGCGGCGCGACAGCTCGCGAGCGCGGACAGCTCCTCGCCCACCGGGAGCCGCACACGGCGGTCCGCGACCTGCCCGACGGCGTCGCGCAAGCGGCGTCGGGCCCGGGCCGCGCGGCGACGCCCGCCGACGGCCGCGGCGGCGCGCGAGAGCAGGGCGACGAGGACACCGACGACGACGCCTCCGAGCGCGAGCAGGGTCGGCCACGGCAGCTCGGGGGCGCCCGGGCCACCGAGGGTGAGCACCGGCGTCGGCGGCTCGGGCAGGCGCAGGTACGTGAAGCCCCACAGCGCGGCGAGCCACAGCAGCCCGACGACGAGCGCCGCGAGCACGAGCCACTGGAGCGCGCCCACGACGCGCCACCACGCCGGGCGTCGCGACGCCTCGAGCTCCGTCCCGGCCACCGCCTGGTCGAGCGCGTCGGCGAGGTCCGCGGCGCCCTCGGCGGCCCGACGACGCACGGCGAGCGCCCAGTCGTCGGGAAGGCCCGCGGTGGCCTCGGCCGCGTAGTCGCGCACGGCCGTCTGCGCACCGGCGCGCAGCGCCGCGCCGACCGCGGGCAGGGACGTCCGGGCGAGCTCGGGTCGCACCTCGGCCTCGCCTGCCCCGAGCTCCTTCGCGGTGCGTGCCCGGTCCGAGCCCGGGGCGGGGCCGGTCCGCAGCCCGATGCGCCGCAGCGGGTCGGGGCGGAACCGCCCGACCCAGCGCGTGACGGGCCAGCCGGTCGCGGCGCGCGCGTCGCGGACCGCCGATCCCCGCACGGCCGCGACGACCGTCGGCACGCCCGCGGCGGCCTCGAGCGCGTCCACGAGCCCGTCGCGCGCCCGGCGCGCGGCCCGCTCCGGGACGGGCTCGCCGCACGCGGCGGCGACGCGCCGAGCCACGGCACGCACGTCGGCCGCGAGCCGGTCGTTCGCCGCTCGACGACGCGCGGCGGCGTCCGCCAGCAGGCCGCGCAGCTCGTCCAGTCCCTGGCCGGTGCGTGCCGACACCCCGAGGACGCGCGCGTCGCCGAGCCCGTCCGCGGCGGCGAGCCGACGCAGGTCCGCGAGGCACGCGTCCGCGTCGGCGGGGGCGAGCCGGTCCACCTGGTTGAGCACCAGCACGACGACCGAGCCGTGCCCCGCGAGCGGGCGCAGGTAGCGCTCGTGCAACGCGGCGTCCGCGTACTTCTGCGGGTCCACGACCCACACGAGCAGGTCCGCGCGCTCGACGAGGCGCTCCGCGCGCACGCGGTGCTCGACGACGACCGAGTCGTGGTCGGGCAGGTCGAGCAGCACGAGGCCGCTCGTGACCTCTGCGGCGCGCCGGCCCTTGAGGAGCCCGCGGAGGCCGCCGCCCGCCCGCGCGTCGTCGGGGTCCCCCGACGTGAGCGGCGTGCCCATCTCGTGCCGGCGCCGCACCTCCAGCCAGTCGAGGAGGGCCCCGGCCCCAGCCGCGCCGGGCGTGGTACCGGACGGCGCGCCGCCCGCCGGGTGCGCCACCGCACCGGTGCCCCACACGGCCGCGAGCGGGTGCGACGTCGTCGGACGCTGGACCCCGACCGCCGCCAGGTCGGCCCCGGCCAGCGCGTTGAAGACCGACGACTTGCCCGAGCCGGTCGCGCCGGCGAGCGCGACGACGGTGTGGTCGGCCGAGAGGCCCGCCCGCTCGCGGGCCCGGGCGACGACGGTGCGCGCGTCGGCGAGCAGGGCGGCGTCCACGCGCCCTTCGCCCGCGCGGACGGCGGTCTCGAGGGCGGTCGTGCGCGCGGCGAGGTCGATCGTCATGCGCGCTCACCGCCCAGGAGCCGTCGCCAGAACCCGGGGCGCGGCGCAGGCTCCGGCCCGTCCTCGCCCGGTGCGGCGACCGGCTCGTCCTCCGCCGCACGCCATCCCGCACCGCGCAGGAGCCGCGCGGCGTGCCGTCCGACCGCGGCGCGTCCCGCGTCGAGGCCCGTGCCCCGCGCGGAGCGCTCGACGCGCGCCGCCGCCTCGACCGCCCGCGCGGCCTCGCGCACGGAGCGCGCCGTCTCGTCGGCGTCGGCGGTACCGAGCGCGTCGAGCTGGGCCGTGTAGCGCCGGGCCTCGTCGTCGAGCACGGCCCGCACCCGCTCGGCGAGGCGCTCGCGCGCGGTCCGCGTGAGGCGACGCACGGCGTCGTCGCCGAACACGGCCTCGAGCAGCTTCTGCGCGAGGATCGCCGTCCCGCCGGCGATGCCGACCTCCGCGCCCGTGAGGCCACCCGTCGACGCGAACACCACGACCATGAGGCTCAGTCCGAGCCCGTTGATCCCGAACGACAGCGCACGCGCCGCCCCGCGCTTGCCCGCTCCCTGCTCGCGCACGAGGTCGAGGACGTCCGACTGCCAGCCCCGGATCTCCTCGGCGACCCGGGCCCGCACGCCGGCCGACGAGCGCGACAGGTCGAGCCCGTCCAGCAGGGCCGTGCCGGCCGGGTCGGCGCGCCACCCGCCGTAGGCGCGCTCCGCGGCCGCGTCGGTCGCGTCGAGCACGACGGCCTCCAGCCCGTGCGCGATCGCCTGCTCGACCTGCGGCGCCTGCGCGGGACGGCCGCGGAAGAACGCCGCGACGGCGTCGCGCACGCGCCCCACGCCCTGCTCCACGGACCGGAACAGCTCGCTCGTCCCGACGAAGTCCTGCCAGCGCGCGAGCACCTCGCCGCGCAGCAGCGCTCCGTCGCTCGTCGCGGCGTCGACGGTCGCGGCGGCCTCGTCGTACGCGCGCCCGACGACGGCCCGCAGCCGCGCGTCGGACGTCGCCTGGGCGTCGGCCGCGCTCGCCACGAGCACGGCCCGGCGCACGAGGTCGTCCACGACCCCGTCACGCGTCGCGGTCGCGACCCGGTCGCGCGCGTCGCCGTCCGCGCCGAGCGCGGACAGCCACGACGCGACCTCCGCGACCGAGGGCTCCGGGAGGAAGCCGTCCACCAGCTCGGACTCCCCCACCGCGAACAGCGGCGCGGCGTCCAGGCCGTTCTCGTCCATCATGCGGCGCAGGTCGTCGGCCACGGCCTCGGCGCCGGGGTCGACCCGGTCGAGCACGATCGCGACCTGTGCACGACGCTCCGCCGCGCGGTGCAGCAGGTCCCACGGGACCGCGTCGGCGTAGCGCGCGGCCGTCGTGACGAAGAGCCACAGATCCGCGGCCGCGAGGAGCTGGGCGGCGAGCTCGCGGTTCGCCGTCTCCACCGAGTCGACGTCGGGCGCGTCCACGAGCGCGAGACCCTGCGGCAGCGCGTCGCTCGCGACGAGCCGCAGCGTGCGCGTCGGGTCGGGCTGCACCGCGGGAGCGGTCCCGCCCACGGGCACGTCGGCGCCCGGGCGCGGTCCGTGCTCGCTCACGCGCGCGAGCCCCGGCAGGACGCGGTCGGTCGAGAACCACCGCTCGTCGAGCGGGTGGTGGACCAGGACGGGTGCGCGCGTCGTGGGGCGCAGCACGCCCGGTGCCGACACGTGCTCGCCGAGCAGCGAGTTCACGAGCGTCGACTTCCCCGCGCCGGTCGACCCGCCCACCACGACGAGCAGCGGCGCGGCGTGCGAGCGCAGGCGCGGCAGCAGGTAGTCGTCGAGCTGGTGCACCGCGAGGTCGAGGTCCTCGCGCGCGGCCGCCGCGCCCGGGAGATCCAGCGGCAGCCGCGCGGCGGCGAGCCGGCCGCGCAGGATCTCCAGCGACTCGACGAGCCCGGCCGTCGCCACGGCGCCTGCGGCGACCGAACCACCCGGCGTGGTGCCGTCCCGCGCCACGGCGTCCCCGGCGGACGCGTCCGTGCGGACCGCGTCGTCTCCGGGGTCACCGCTGGCCGTCATCCCGCCAGTCTGCCGGAACGCCGCTGGTCAGGCCCGGTGTGACACGGGCACGCCGCCAGTCCGTCGACCGAGATCGACCCGCCCGGCACGAGATCGGCCCTCCGAAGGTCGATCTCGAACGCCCAGGTCGATCTCGCGCTCGCGACTCGCTCCCCCAGCCGGCAACGGAGCCACCCGGCCCTGGACGCACGGACGCCGGGCGGGAACGTGTCCCGCCCGGCGTCGTGGTCGACCGAGGTCGCGACGTCAGTCGCGCGTGAGCTTGCGGTACGTGACGCGGTGCGGCCGCGCCGCGTCGGCGCCGAGGCGCTCGACCTTGTTCTCCTCGTAGGACGCGAAGTTGCCCTCGAACCAGTACCAGTTCGCCGGGTCCTCCTCCGTGCCCTCGTACGCGAGGATGTGGGTCGCGACCCGGTCGAGGAACCACCGGTCGTGGGACACGACGACGGCGCAGCCGGGGAACTCGAGCAGCGCGTTCTCCAGCGAGCCCAGGGTCTCGACGTCGAGGTCGTTCGTGGGCTCGTCGAGCAGCAGGAGGTTGCCGCCCTGCTTGAGCGTGAGCGCGAGGTTGAGGCGGTTGCGCTCACCACCGGACAGCACGCCCGCAGGCTTCTGCTGGTCCGGGCCCTTGAACCCGAACGACGCGACGTACGCGCGCGACGGGATCTCGACGTTGCCGACCTTGATGAAGTCGAGGCCGTCGGACACGACCTCCCACAGCGTCTTCTTGGGGTCGATGCCGCCACGCGACTGGTCGACGTAGGAGATCGAGACCGTCTCGCCGACCTTGAGGTCCCCGCCGTCGAGCGGCTCGAGCCCGACGATCGTCTTGAACAAGGTCGTCTTGCCGACGCCGTTGGGGCCGATGACGCCGACGATGCCGTTGCGCGGCAGCGTGAAGCTCAGGCCGTCGATGAGCTGGCGACCGTCGAAGCCCTTCTGGAGGTTCGACGCCTCGAGGACGACGTTGCCCAGGCGCGGGCCCGGCGGGATCTGGATCTCCTCGAAGTCCAGCTTCCTCGTGCGCTCCGCCTCGGCGGCCATCTCCTCGTACCGGGCGAGACGGGCCTTCGACTTGGTCTGGCGACCCTTGGCGTTGGACCGGACCCACTCGAGCTCCTCCTTGAGGCGCTTGGCGAGCTTCGCGTCCTTCTTGCCCTGGACCTGGAGGCGCTCGCCCTTCTTCTCGAGGTAGGTCGAGTAGTTGCCCTCGTAGGGGTACAGACGCCCGCGGTCGACCTCGCAGATCCACTCCGCGACGTGGTCGAGGAAGTACCGGTCGTGGGTGACCGCGAGGATCGCGCCGGGGTACGTCGCGAGGTGCTGCTCGAGCCACAGCACGGACTCGGCGTCCAGGTGGTTCGTCGGCTCGTCGAGCAGCAGCAGGTCCGGCTTCTCGAGCAGGAGCTTGCACAGCGCGACGCGGCGACGCTCACCACCGGACAGCACGGACACGTCGGCGTCCGGCGGCGGGCAGCGCAGCGCGTCCATCGCCTGCTCGAGCTGGGAGTCGAGGTCCCACGCGTCCGCGGCGTCGATGGCCTCCTGGAGCGTGCCCATCTCCGCGAGGAGCGCGTCGAAGTCGGCGTCGGGCTCCGCCATGAGCGCGGAGATCTCGTCGAAGCGCTGCTTCTTGGCGAGGATGTCCGCGACGGCCTCCTGGACGTTGCCGAGGACGGTCTTCTCCTCGTTGAGCGGCGGCTCCTGCAGCAGGATGCCGACGCTGTAGCCCGGGGAGAGCCGCGCCTCGCCGTTCGACGGCGTGTCCAGGCCGGCCATGATCTTGAGGATCGTGGACTTCCCGGCGCCGTTGGGGCCCACGACGCCGATCTTGGCGCCGGGCAGGAAGTTCAGGGAGACGTCGTCGAGGATGACCTTGTCTCCGTGCGCCTTGCGCGCCTTGTACATGGAGTAGATGAACTCAGCCACAGCCTGTCGTTCCACCGTTTCGGTCGGGAGAGGTACGGGATTCGTCGACCACTCAGCCTACGCGGTCGGGCCGCCGGGGCGCGCCCGACGGCGCCACGACCCCCGCGGGCCGCGGCACCGCCCGCACGGTGGCGCTCAGGCGGACGCCAGCGCGCCGGTCTCGACGGCGGCGCCGGCGTCGTCGCTCGGCTCGGGGTCGGCTGCGGGATCGTCCTCGGACTCCTCGTCGGGCTCACCCGCGAGCGCCGCGCCGGCGTCCGCGAGGGTCCACGGGTCGTCGAGCGCGCGCCCGTCGAGCGGCCCGCCCTCGAACGCGGTGCCGTCGTGCGCCGTGGCGCCCGGTCCGAAGGACGAGCGGTCGACCCCACCCTCGCCACCGGTGGTCCCGGACGCGGCGACGCCGGTCGCCTCGGCCCGGCGCGCGCCGTCGTCCTCGCGCCGGTGGACCGTGCGCGCGAACCGGGCCTCGCCGAGGGTCAGGTCGGGGCCGAGCGCCGTCGCCTCCACGACCAGGCTGGTGCGCGGGCCGTCGGGGCCGTCCCACTCGTCGAGCGAGAGCCGCCCCGTGACGACCACGGGGTCGCCCTTGTGCAGGGACAGGGCGACGTTGCGCGCGACGTGCTTCCACGCCTTGACCGTGAACCACAGCGTGCGGCCGTCGACCCACTCGCCGCGCTCGCGGTCGAGGTAGCGGCGCGTCTGGGCGATGCGGAAGCTCGTGAAGTCGTTGCCGGACTGCGAGCGGAACAGCGTGGGCGTGGTCGCGACGAATCCGGACAGCGTGACCGTGACGTCACCGGGCATGGTTCCTCCTGAGGTCGGCGGCCGGGCGGGTCCCGGCCACCGCCTCAGGGTGCTGTCGGAGCGGCGGCGCCGTCCGTCGTCGTGCCCTCACCTGTGGACGGGCCCGTGATCTCCGGGCCTGTGGGTAGCCGTAGCGCCCCGGTGAGCGGTGCCGCCGGCGCCTTGTCCCGGGCGGACTGCGCCAGCTCGCGGACCTGACGATGGGTGTCGAGGAGCGCCTGGGTCGGCTTGCCCATGGCGTCCTGCACGACCCGCTCGATCGCTCCCCGGCCGGAGGCGAGGACCTGCTGCTCGCGGCGTCGCGCGAGCGTGCGGCGCACCTGGAGCGCGACGAGGAACGCGACCACCGCGCCGAGCACGGCCACCGCCGCGACGATCGCGCACACCGTGACGAGCGTCCGTCCGAGGTCGAGCACGCGCAACGAGCCCAGCACGGCGAGCACGCCGGCGACGACCCCGACCGCGAGCGCGGCCCACGCGGCGCGCCGCGTGGGGCGCGACGACGACGGGCCGCGCGTGTCGAGCGGGATCTTCGCGAGCGCGGACCGCGTCGCCTCCGCGACCTTGCCCGACGGCGCGACCGCGTCGTCGAGCGCCTTCTGCCACCCCGGTCGCAGCGAACGCCCCGCGCGCGCGAGCCAGCGCGAGCGCGAGAGCGCGACGGCGTCGGGCTGCGGGGGCGAGAACTCGGGGCGGCCGTAGCCGTTGCGCACCGCCGCGCCGACCTGGCCGGCGACGGCGGCGAGGCCCGTCGCGTCGGCGAGCGCGTCGACCTCCTCCTCGACGGCCGTGCTCATGGTCCACGGGACGTCTCCCGGGAGCTGCTCCAGCAGGAGCGCGCCGGCCCGGTCGAGCTCGCCCGCGACGCGGCTCGCGGCGACGCTGCGCCGTGCGACGGCCTGCTCGAGCAGCGAGCGCAGCTCGTCGAGCCCTTCGCCCGTGCGCGCGGAGACGGTCGTGACGTAGACGCCGTCGAGCCCGTCCTCCTCGAGCAGCCGCCCCATGTCCTCGACGAGCGCCGCGCGGCGCGCCTCGGGGACGGTGTCGATCTGGTTGAGGGCGACGACCATCGACCCCTCGAGCCCCGTGGACTTCTGGAGGTATCCGGAGTGCAGCGCGTCGTCGGCGTACTTCTGCGGGTCGACGACCCACACGAGCAGGTCGACGAGCGGGAGCACCCGGTCGACGACGTCGCGGTGCGCCGGCTCGATCGAGTCGTGGTCCGGCAGGTCGAGCAGCACGAGGCCGCCGAGCGCCGCCTCGTCCTCGGCGTCGAGCTCGCCGTCGCGCGTGATCCGGCGCTCCGGGTCCACGGCGAGCCAGTCGAGCAGGGCCGTCGCCGCGCCGCTCCACGAGCACGCCGTGACGCGCGCCGTCGTCGGGCGCTTCACGCCGACGTCCGCGAAGTCGAGCCGCGACACGCGGTTGAACAGGCTCGACTTGCCCGACCCGGTGCCGCCCGCGAGCGCGACGACCGTGTGGTCGACGCCGAGCGCGAGGCGCTCGCGCACGCCCCCGATCGCGTCGCGCACCTGGGCCGCGACCACGGGGTCGAGGCGGTCCCCCGCGAGGTCCACCGCGCGCGCGAGGTCGTCGACCCGGGCACGCAGCTGGGCGTCGTGGGACGTCACATGAGCCTCCTCAGCTCGGCGAGTCGTAGGCGCAGCCCGACGGCGGCGTCCGCGGCAAGCGCGGGGTCGGCGAGCGCGGTGAGGACGGGTTCGGCCTCCCGCTCGACCATGGTCGCGGCCCGGTCGGCGAGGTCGTCGCGCAGGGCCGCGAGCGCATCGTCGCCCGTCTCGGCGAGGACGGTCCGCACGAGGCGGGCCGCGTCGTCGCTGCCCGCGGCGCCCGCGAGCAGCAGCGCGGCCAGGCCGGTCTCGCCGAACGCCTTGACCGCCGCGCGGGCGGCCTCGCTCGCCGTCGGAGCGGCGAGCTCGGTCACGACCTGCTCCGCCCGCCGGGACCACTGGAGCACCTGGGTCGTCGCCGAGGCCTCGCGCCGCGCCGCGGCGTCCTCCTCGGTCGGCAGGACGTCGGCGGCGCCCGGCAGCGGCCGGTCCCCGTCGAGCGCGGCACGCAGCGCCTCGTGGGCGAGGACGCCGTTCGCGGCGAGCGTGCGGTGCGCGGCGTCGCGCGTCTCGTCGAGGAGCGGCGCGAGCACGAGGTCGCGCGCGCGTCCGCGCCGCTTGGACGACCGGACCACGCCGCCGCGCACCTTGACGCGGTCCACGCGCTCCGCGCCCGTCACCTGGGCCCATCGTGCCTCGAGCGACCCGTGCGCGACGGCGCCGTCCAGCGCCGCCTGCCGCGCGGCGTCGCGCACGGCCGGGAGCGCCTTCTCCGCCGCGGAGCGCAGGTCGGCCGCGGCCTCCACCTGCTGCTCCACCGCGTCCGAGACGCCCGTGACCCACGCGGGCAGCGCGCCGAGCGCCCCCTTGAGCGTGCGCACGATCACCGCGCGCGACCGGTCCGGGCCCGCGAGCATCGTCAGCCAGCGCGCCACCGGCGCCACGACCGAACGGTCGAGCAGCCCCTCGTGCGGCCCGACGTCGGGCACGACGAACAGCGGGGTCCCGTCCATGCCGTGGTCGCGCAGGCGCTGGAGCAGGTCGCCGCGGATCGTCGTCAGCGTCTCGCGCGGGACGCGGTTGAGCACCATCGCGACGCTCGCCCCGCGCTCCTTCGCGCGCGACAGCGCCTGCCACGGCAGCGCGTCGCCGTAGCGCGACGCGGTCGTGACGAACAGCCACAGGTCCGCCGCCTCGAGCAGCAGGCTCGCGGTGTCCCGGTTCTCCGAGAGGAGCGAGTCCAGGTCCGGGGCGTCGAGCAGGCCCGTGCCGCGCGGGACGCCGTCGTGGTCGACGACGCGCGCGACGCGCGTCACCGGGCCCTCCACGATCACGTCCGCGTCGAGCGGGTTGAACGCGAGGACCGGCTCGCGCGTCGTGGGTCGCAGGACGCCCGCCTGCGACACCTCCTCGCCGAGCAGCGAGTTGTACAGCGTCGACTTGCCCGCGCCCGTCGAGCCCGCGATCACGACGATCGCCGGCGACGAGAGCTCGCGCAGCCGCGGCAGCAGGTGCTCGTCGAGCTGGGTGAGGAGCCGGCGCCGCGAGGCGTCCGAGTCGTCCGCGCCGTCGATCGCGAGCGGGAGGCGCACGTCCGCCACGTCGCGGCGCAGGTCGCGCGCGACGTCGTAGACGGTGACACCGAGCTCCTCGGTCGCCTGCGCGGGCCTCCACGAGCCCGGCGACCGGCCGGGCGCGGCGGGGCTCGCGTCGCTCGTGGCGGCGTCTGGGGTTCTCACTGGTTCATAGTGACGGCTGCCGGGGGCCCCGCCAAACGCACGCGCCGCACGACGCGCGACCACGCCACCTGCGCGTCCGTCACCACGGCCTCCACCTCCCGAGCACGCCCGACGCCCACTACGATGGGCGCGCGCCTCGATAGCTCAATGGATAGAGCAACGGCCTTCTAATCCGTAGGTTGCAGGTTCGAGTCCTGCTCGGGGCACCACTCCTCAGCCGAACGACGGCGCCGTCGCGTGGTCGATCTCGACCAGGTAGGCGTGCCGATCCTCCCCGCGCGGGTACGGGCCGCCGGTGTACAGGACGGAGAGCCGGTCGACGACCGCCCAGCCCGCGTCGCCGTCGAGCACCTCGACGACGCGCCCCCGCAGGGTCGCCATGACGTACGGGTTCCCGGTCTCCGTGACGGACACCGCGACGCGCGGGTCGCGCGCGAGGTTGCGCGCCTTGCGCGACCCGGGGCCGGTGAGGAACGCGAGCCGGTCCCCCTCCCAGCCGACCCAGAGCGGCACGACGTGCGGGCCGCCGTCGGGCAGGACGGTCGCGAGGTGCGCGACGTGCGGTCCGGCCACGAGCGCGCGGGCCGCCTCGGGGACGTGGGCGGGTCCGGGCACGGGGCCGGCGCTCACACGATCGCCCCGCACGAGAGGTCGACGACGACCCCCGTCGTCGCGCCCGCAGCGTCGGACGCGAGGTAGACGGCGGTGCCGGCGACCTCGGACAGGCGGGGCAGGCGGCCGAGCAGGGTGTCCTTCACGAGCATGGGCAGGTCGTCGTCCGACGCGCCGACGGTCTCGGGCGTGAAGTTGGGCCGGAGCCCGACGACGCGCACGCCGTGGCGGCCGACCTCGCCGGCGAGGCTGCGCACGAGCGTCTCGATCGACGCGCACGCGAGGCTGAACCCGCCCATCTCGTGCCGCGACTCCCGCGCTGCCGTCGAGGAGAGCATGACGATCGCGCCGGAGCCCTGCGCGACCATGCGCCGCGCCGCGGCGGTCGCGGTGAGGAAGTGGGTGGTCGTCGCGGACACGATCGGCGCCACGAAGTCCTGGAGGGACATGTCGACGAGCGGGACGTTCTGGAGCACGTCGTACGCGACGGCGTTGAACGACACGTCGAGGCTCCCCGCCTGCTCGACCACGTCGGCCGCGTGCGCGTCGACCGACTCCTTGTCCGTCGCGTCGACGACGGCGGCGTGCGCCTGGCCGCCGGCCGCGCGGATCTCGTCCGCGAGCGCGTCGAGCGTGGCGGCCGTGCGCCCCGCGAGGAAGACGCGCGCACCCGCGGCGGCGAACGCGCGGCTCACCGCCGACCCCATCGACCCGGCGGCGCCGTAGACCACCGCGTTCTTCCCGGCGAGCTGCATCTGTCTTCCCTTCGTCGGCGGCGGCACGCGCCTCCTCGGACGGGGCGCGCGGCGAGCTCTCGCACACGGACGACGCCGCGGGCGGGCGGAACTCATCGGCCGCCCGGACGTTGGGTCTGGCATGGGGAGTTCTCACCCTCCCGATCCCCGGAAAGGGTAAAGATCAGGCCACCCGTCGTAGATATACTCGGCCGACCGGCGCAAGCCGGTTCCGCCCGGTTCGCCCGGGTCGAGGGGGAGCTCGCGAGGGCCGCCCCCACCCGCCACCGACGGCGTCCGACGGCACGCACGAGCGAAGGACCGACATGACCGAGGCAGCACCGCTCCAGCCCCCCGCCCCGACGGAGACGCTCACGCTCAGCGCCCCGGAGCCCGTCAAGCCGGTCGCCGCCACGCAGGCGCCGTCGCTCGCGCCGCGCGTCGACGAGGCCGCGATCCCGGGCCTCGAGTCGAAGGTCTCCTCCTACCTCGACCAGCTCCTCGCGACGGACACGCGCTCGCCCGAGTTCGCGGCGAAGGCCGACGACATCCGCAAGATGGGCGACAAGGACATCCGCGCGGCCTCCGACGTCTCGAACCGCATGCTCGAGATGCCGGTCCGGGAGCTGCGCGAGGGCGGCGTCTCCGAGAGCTCCAAGGTGAGCAAGTCGCTGCTCGAGCTGCGCCGCACGGTCGAGGACCTCGACCCGAGCGAGGCGAGCGTGGGCAAGAAGTTCCTGGGTCTCATCCCGTTCGGCGGCAAGCTCCAGGACTACTTCCGCCGCTACGAGAGCTCGCAGAAGCAGCTCAACGCGATCGTCCAGTCGCTCTACAACGGCCAGGACGAGCTCCGCAAGGACAACGCCGCCCTGAACCTCGAGAAGCAGAACCTCTGGGACTCGATGGCGCGCCTCAACCAGTACATCTTCATCGCCGAGCGGCTCGACACCGAGCTCTCCACGAAGATCGCCGAGCTCGAGGCGAGCGACCCCGAGCGGGCCCAGGCGCTGCGCGAGGACGTGCTGTTCTACGTCCGCCAGAAGCACCAGGACCTGCTCACGCAGCTCGCGGTGTCCATCCAGGGCTACCTCGCGATGGACATCATCATGAAGAACAACATCGAGCTCATCAAGGGCGTCGACCGTGCGACGACGACGACGGTCTCGGCCCTGCGCACGGCCGTCATCGTGGCGCAGGCGCTCGCGAACCAGAAGCTCGTGCTGGACCAGATCACGGCGCTCAACACGACGACGTCGAACATGATCGCCTCGACCTCGAAGATGCTGGCCGACCAGTCGGCGAGCATCCAGCAGCAGGCCGCGAGCGCGACGGTCGGGCTCCCCCAGCTCCAGCAGGCGTTCGCCAACATCTACGCGACGCTCGACTCGATCTCGACCTTCAAGACGCAGGCGCTCGACTCGATGGCGCAGACCATCGGGGTGCTCGAGACCGAGACGACCAAGGCGAACGAGTACCTCGACCGCGCGCGCCGCTCGGACCAGTCGCAGGTCGGCAACGGCTCGCTCGACATCGGGCGCCTGTGACCCCTGGCGACGTACGCCCTCCGTCCTCCCGCGGCCTGACCGCCGCTCCCCGCACCACAGATCGGACCCCGAGCTAGATGGGCTGGTTCTCCGACGTGATCGGCCGCCTCGGCGGCCGGTCCCCCGCGCCCGAGCCCGCGCTCGAGCTGCCCGCCCCGCCGACGTCGGCCGAGATCCTCGCCTCGGTCGAGCGCGTGGAGCAGCAGATCGAGGGGCGTGTGCCGCCTGCCGTCACGGCGCGCGTGCACCGCATCACCGGCACGGTCGAGGAGATGGTGCCGCGCCTCGACCGCCTCGGCGGCGGGTCGCAGCAGGCGCACACCGTCGTCGCGACGGCCACGAGCTACCTGCCCGAGGCCGTCGGCGCGTACCTGCGCCTGCCGCGCGACTTCGCCGACCGGCGGGTCGTCGCGCAGGGCAAGACGTCGCTCATGCTGCTGTGCGACCAGCTCGACCTGCTCGGCGTCACGCTCGACAAGATCTCCGACGCGGTCTCGCGTGCCGACGCCGCCGCGCTCGTCGCGCACGGCGCGTTCCTCGCGGAGAAGTTCCGCGACTCGTCGATCGCGCTCGACCCCGGGGCCGGCCAGGGCACGCCCCAGCCGCCGAGCGGCCCGGCGTCGGAGCCCGGACGACTGGAGGCACCATGACCGGCCCGGTGACCCCGAGCCTCGCGGCGGCGCTCGACGCGCTCGACGCCGCGGCGCGCGCCGCAGGCGTGGACGAGGAGGCGGCGCGCGACGAGGGCGCTCGCCTCGCGGCGGCCGTCGCCGAGTCCTCCCCCGGCGCGCCCGCGGCGTGGCTCGCCGCGCTCGGGCACGACCCCGCCGCGACGGGCGCCTTCTTCACGGCCGCGTCGAGCGCGCGGCGCTGGCGCACGTCGCCGACGGACGTCCTCGCCGCGCTCGGTGCCGCCCGCTCGAAGCACGCCGCCACGTACGGGCAGGCGCTCGCCGACGTCGCACGCGCTGCCGGGCACCTCGGCTCCCCCGGCCCGCACGTGGCCGGGGCCGCCGCGGCCACCGCCGCGGTGCAGCGTTCGGGCGGCGCCCCGGCGGTCGCCCCGGTGGCCGGCCGGGCCTCGTCGGGCCCGACGGCGCATCCCGCCGCGGGCGGTCCGGTCGCCGCGCGTGCGGCGACGGGAGGGGCGGACCCGTTCGACCTCGGCGACCTGCTCGCCGCGCAGGGCTCGCTCGACGCCCTGCGCCGGCCTGCGCCCGAGGTCCCGTCCGTCGCGTCGATCCTCGACGCGCTCGGCGCGCGCCCGGCCGCGGCACCGCCCGGGCCGACGCCCGCGTCGTCGAGCCCGACGACGTCGGGCGCGCAGGACGGCGCGCCCGCGCCAGGCGCCGACGCCGCGGCCACGCGGTCCCAGGAGGCGACGGCGACCGAGGCCGCGGTCGCGGAGGAGCCGCCCCGATCGATCGAGGAGCTGCTCGCCGAGCTCGACGCGCTCACCGGGCTCACCCGCGTGAAGGACGAGATCCACCGTCAGACGGAGCTGCTGCGCGTCGAGAAGCTGCGCACCGAGGCGGGGCTGACCCGCCCGACGCTGACGCGCCACCTCGTGTTCCTCGGCAACCCGGGCACGGGCAAGACGACGGTCGCGCGCCTCGTCGCGGGGATCTACCGCGCGCTCGGCCTGCTCGAGAAGGGCCACCTCGTCGAGGTCGACCGCTCCGAGCTCGTCGCGGGCTACCTGGGCCAGACCGCGGTGAAGACGTCCGAGGTCGTCGCCACCGCGCTCGGCGGTGTGCTGTTCGTCGACGAGGCGTACGGCCTCGCGGAGGACCAGTACGGTGCCGAGGCGATCAACACGCTCGTCAAGGACATGGAGGACCACCGCGACGAGCTCGTCGTCATCGTCGCGGGCTACCCCGGCCCGATGGCGGACTTCCTCGCGACGAATCCCGGCCTCGAGTCGCGGTTCTCCACGACCATCACCTTCGAGGACTACGCCGACGCCGAGCTGCGCGACATCTTCGCGGGCATGGCGGCGAAGTCCGACTTCGAGCCGACGCCCGACGCGCTCGACGTGTTCGCGCGCCTCGCCGCGGCGCAGCCGCGCACCGAGGGCTTCGGCAACGCGCGCTGGGCACGCAACGTGCTCGACGCCGCGATCGCGCGCCACGCGTGGCGCCTCAAGGACACCGAGGCGCCGACGATCGACGAGCTCCGCCTCCTGCTGCCGGTCGACGTCGTCGACGGCGAGGGTGCCCCGGCGCTCCTCGCCACGCTCGACCCGCCGGAGAGCGACGACAACCAGGACGACGCACCGACCTCGGGCGCCCCCGCCGACGACGCGTCCGCCACCGCCCCCTCCACCGCCGAGGAGAACGCATGACGACCACCCCGGTCCGCCCTGCGGGCCAGCAGATCGTCCCCGCGGGCGGCCCGGCCCCGGGCAGCGCGCCCGGCCCGGCCGGCGCCCCCACCGGGGCGCCGGAGGCCGGCGTGTCCCGCGCCCGCGGCGCCCTGCGCCGCACGCCCGGCAAGCTGCGGCTCGTCATGGCGCTGTGCGTGCTCGCCGCCGTCGCGCTCGGCGTGCTCGGCTTCCAGGCGGGCAGCGTCCAGTCCCGGGCGCTCGAGGCTGCGAGCGAGGACACCGCGCAGCTCGTCGGGGTCCAGGACGTCCGCAACGCCCTCGTCGCGGCGGACGCGACGGCGACCGGCGCGTTCCTCGTGGGCGGCCTCGAGCCCGCCGACCAGCGCGCCCGGTACGACGACCTCGTGGACCAGGCCGCGAGCGGCCTGGCCACGCTCTCCGGGAGCAACGAGGGCGACGCGGAGCTGCTCGGCCAGGTCGCGGCCGACCTCACCGTCTACACCGGCCTCGTCGAGCAGGCGCGCGCCAACAACCGGCAGGGCTTCCCGGTCGGCTCGGCGTACCTCGACCAGGCGTCGACCATCCTGCGCGAGCAGATGCTGCCCGCGCTCGACGAGGTCGTGCTCGACGACGCCGACCGTGTCGCCGCCGACTTCTCGGGCGTCCGCAACGCGCTGTGGGTGCTCGCGGGCGGGCTCGTCGCGCTCGCGGTGCTCGTCGTGAGCCAGGTCTGGCTCGCGCGCCGCACGCACCGCGTGCTCAACGTCGGCCTCGCGGTCGCCACCGCCGTCGTGCTCGTCGTCGGCATCGTGTCGACGGTCCTCCTGGCCCAGGCGAGCTCGCGCGCGCAGGACGTCCGCACCGGCCCGTACGCCGCGACGCTCGCCGCGTCCCAGGCGTACTCGCTCGCCAACGACGCGAAGTCGATGGAGGCGTTCACGCTCATCAAGCGAGGGTCGGGGCAGGCGTACGAGGAGGCGTTCGTCACCGCCACGGACGACGCCACGTCGCGGCTCGACACCGCGGCGTCCGAGGGGATCCTCGACGGGTCGACCGCCCAGGCGCTCGACGCGTGGGTGACCCGGCACGCGGACATCCGGGCGCTCGACGACGCGGGCCAGTGGGACGACGCCGTCGCCCTCGCCACGGCGACCGACCCCGAGAGCCCCAACGCCGCGTTCGACGCGTTCTCCGCGTCCGCCCGGGACGACATCGAGACCAACGCGGCCGCGACGAGCGAGCGCCTCGACGGCGCGGCGACGACCGCGACCGTGGCGGGCTGGCTCCTGCTGGTCGCTGGCCTGATCGCCGCGCTGCTCGCGTGGCGCGGTGTGACCGCACGACTGGAGGAGTACCGGTGACCACGACGCTCGCCACCACCGACCGGTCCGTCCGGAACCGGCGCGCCGGTGCCCGTCGGCGCCGCACCGGCGTCGTCGCCACCGCGCTCGCCGCGGCGCTCGCGCTCGCCGCGTGCTCGGGACCGTCCGGCGCGGACGACCTCCGCCTCACCGAGGCACCGCAGGACGAGGCCGCCCAGGAGGCTCCGGCGGCGCCCGCCGCCCCCGCGGAGTGCGCGGACCCGCTCGCCTCCTACGCGCCCGAGGGCGCGCTGCCCGGTCCGGACGCCCTGCCCGGCGGGAGCACCATGGCGGCGATCCGCGACCGCGGCTCGCTCGTCGTCGGGGTCTCCGCCGACACGCTGCTCATGGGCGCGCGCAACTCGCTCTCCGGCCAGATCGAGGGCTTCGACATCGACGTGCTGCACGAGATCTCTCGCGCGATCTTCGGCGACCCCGACCGGCTCCAGTTCCGCGTGATCACCTCCGGCCAGCGCCTGGAGGTGCTCGAGAACGGCGAGGTCGACCTCGTCGCCCGTGCGTTCACCATCAACTGCGAGCGGTGGGAGTCCATCGCGTTCTCGGCCGAGTACTACCACGCGGGCCAGAAGGTGCTCGTCACGCGCGACTCGACCGCGAGCGGGATCGCGGACCTCGAGGGTCAGCGCGTGTGCGCGCCCGAGGGCACGACGACGCTCACGCGCCTCGAGCAGTTCTCCGGCATCGAGCCCGTCCCCGCCACGACCCACACGCAGTGCCTCGTGCTGTTCCAGCAGGGCAAGGTCGACGCGATCACGGGCGACGACACGATCCTCGCGGGCTTCGCCGCGCAGGACCCGTACGCGAAGGTCGTCGGCGAGGCGATCAGCGACGAGCCGTACGGGATCGGCGTCCCCGCGCAGAACGTGGACATGGTCCGGTTCGTCAACGGCGTGCTCGAGCAGATGAAGGCCGACGGGCGCTGGGCCGCGACCTACGGCGAGTGGCTCGGCGGGCTCGGCCCGGCCCCGACCCCGCCGACCGCGGTGTACGGCCGCACGCCGTGACCCGCACGACTGCACCCGAGGCGCCGGGACGGCTCGGCGAGGCGATCCCCGCCGCCGACCTCCTGGCGTACCTCGCCGCGCTCGAGACCTGGCTCGACGAGCGGCGCACGGAGCTCGACCGGCTCGACGCCGCCGCGCAGGCCGCCGCGACGCCCGACGTCTACACGGCCGACCTCGTGCTCGCGCTCTCGCTCTGGCAGGCGATCCGCACGCGCGCGGACGAGATCCGGCCCGTCTGGGACTCGGGCCGGGCGGACGCCGTCGCGCGCGAGAAGATCTCCCAGCTCGTCTGGGGGCGCCTCGACTCCGGGTCGGGCGCCGCGCTCGTCTCGCTGGTGGAGGCGGTGAAGCTGTGCGACGCGCTCGTCGTCCAGCTCCGCACCCGCCTGTCGTTCGACCCGCACACGGCCGACCAGGTCGCCCGCCTGCGCGGCGTGCGCGCCGAGCTCGTGCGCTGCGAGGACCTGGCCGGCTCCGACGCGGACGCGCGGGGCCGCGTCGAGACCTTGCGCGGGCGCCTCGACCACCTCGTCGCCCAGGCCGCGCGCGGGGCCGACGTCGCGGGCCCGCTCGCGGAGCTCGAGACCGAGGTCGCGCGGGCCGAGCGCGACCTCATCGTCGCGTCGGCGCAGCGCCGCGAGCTGCGCCGCGACCGCGCGCGGACCGAGGAGCAGCGCGAGGCGCTGGAGGCCCGCGAGCCCGCGCTGCGCGAGCTCGTCGCGCGGTGCCGGCGCGAGATCGCGCACCCGCCGCGGCTCGCGGTCCCCGACGTCTCGCGACTCGGGCCCGTCCCCGACTCCCGGTTCGAGCTCGACGCCTACGCGGCGCGACTCGCGACCGTGGCCCGCGCCGTCGAGACCGTCGAGGACGCCTACACGCGGCCCCTGCGCGAGCGCGCCGAGCTGCGCTACAGCCTCGAGCGGCTCGCGGCGAAGGCCCGGGCCAACGGGCGGTCCGCGTCGCCCACCGTGCGCTCCGGCCACGTCGAGGCGCGCGACGCCGTCGAGGCCGTGCCGTGCGACGTGACGCTCGCCCGCTTCCTCGTCGAGCAGTACCAGTTCCTCACCCGCGACCTGCCCACCCCGGAAGGAGCGTCGTCGTGACCACCACCGCGACCGTCCCGTGCTCGGAGCCCGGCTGCCCGGGCACCATCGAGGACGGCTACTGCAACGTCTGCGGCGCGCCCGCGGGCGGCTCCGGCGGCACGCCGACGGGGACCTCGACCGGCACCACCGGCGCGCCGGTGCCCGGCTCGGCCGCCGCAGCGTCGCCGTCCGCGATGCTCGGCACGGGCTTCGTCCAGGGCCGCCCCGGGACCGGGTCGGCGGCGGGCGCTGACCCCGATGCCGAGCGCTCGACCCGCACGGGCCGCACGAGCTCGAGCCGCCTCGCCACGGCCGCGCTCGGCTCGGCGCGGACCGCCGCGACCGGCTCGAAGGCGACGCGACGCGTCGGGACGTCCTCGACGCGCCTGCGCGGTCGCGGACTCGGCGCAGGTCTGACGACCGTCCCGTCCGTGCCCGCGCGCGACCCGCTGCAGTCCGTCATGGCGGTGCCCGAGGTCGCGGAGCGCAAGCGGTTCTGCCCCGCGTGCGGCGAGAAGGTCGGCCGCGGTCGCGACGGCCAGCCCGGCCGCACGTCCGGCTTCTGCCCGCACTGCGGCAACAAGTTCGACTTCACGCCGCAGCTCAAGCCGGGCGACCTGGTCGGCGGGCAGTACGAGGTCGTCGGCTGCCTCGCGCACGGCGGCCTCGGCTGGATCTACCTGGCCCGCGACCAGAACGTGTCGGGCCGGTGGGTCGTGCTCAAGGGCCTGCTCAACTCGGGCGACCCGGACGCCTACGCGGCCGCGATCTCCGAGCGGCAGTTCCTCGCGGAGGTCGAGCACCCCCTCATCGTCGAGATCTACAACTTCGCGATGCACGACGGCGCGGGCTACACCGTCATGGAGTACGTCGGCGGCGAGTCGCTCAAGGAGATCCTCCAGGAGCGCCGCGAGACGAACAACGGGGTCATCGACCCGATGCCGGTGGACCAGGCCCTCGCCTACGTCCTCGCGATCCTCCCCGCGTTCGCCTACCTGCACGACCACAACCTGCTGTTCTGCGACTTCAAGCCGGAGAACGTCATCCAGCAGGGCGACGGGGTCAAGCTCATCGACCTCGGCGGCGTGCGGCGCAGCGACGACCTCACCTCGGCGATCTTCGGGACCGTGGGGTACCAGGCCCCCGAGGTGGCGGAGGTCGGCCCGTCGGTCGCCTCCGACATCTACACGATCGGCCGCACGCTCGCGACGCTCGTCCTCGACTTCCGGGGCAACACGACGACGTACGTCGCGTCGCTGCCCCCCGTCGCGGACACGCCCGTGTTCCAGCAGTACGACTCGTTCTACCGGCTGCTCGCCAAGGCGTGCGCGCTCGACCCGGCGGACCGCTTCGCGACCGCCGACGAGATGCGCACCCAGCTCCTCGGGGTGCTGCGCGAGGTCGTGGCCGCCGACGCGGGCCCGGGCAACCCGGCGCTGCACTCGGCGGCGTCCGTGCTGTTCGAGGCGCCGGTCGCCGACGTGGCGGCCCGGCCGCTCGCGTGGGACGAGCTCCCCACGCTGCGTCGCGACGACCACGACCCGATGGCGAGCTGGCTCGCCGGCGTCAACGTCGTCGACCCGGACGCGCGGCTCGCCGCGCTCGCCGACGCGCCCGAGGACACGGTCGAGGTGCACCTCGCGCGCGCCCGCGCGGCGATCGAGGCAGGCCGGTTCGACGTGCTGCGCGGCACGATCGGCACGATCCTCGCGGACGACCCGTGGGAGTGGCGCGCCGCCTGGCTCGGGGGCCTCGGCGAGCTCGCGCAGGGCGACCCGGTCGCCGCCCGCGCGTCGTTCAACGCGGTCTACGGCCAGGTGCCCGGCGAGCTCGCACCGAAGCTCGCGCTCGCCGCGGCCTGCGAGCTGAGCGGCGAGCCCGACATCGCCGAGTCGCTCTACGTGATCTGCGCGCGCACCGACGCGAACTACACCGCGCCGGCCGCGTTCGGGCTCATGCGCATCCGCGAGGCGCGCGGCGACCTCGACGGCGCGCTGCACGCGCTCGACCTCGTCGGCCCAACGCGCGGGTCGTACGTCGAGTCCCGCACGCTCCGTGCGCACCTGCTCGCCGAGTCGGGGCGCGGCCTGCCCGCGCTCGCGGACGCGATGGCGAGCGTCTCCGCGGTGTCGATCGCGCCGCGCGAGCGCGCCGAGCTGTCCGTCGGCGTACTGCGCTCCGCGCTCGAGACCGTCACGCGGTCCGGGCCCGAGCCCACGACGCGGATCGCGGGCGTCCCCGCCGACGAGCCCGCGCTGCGCGACGCCCTCGAGGGCGCGTACCGCGAGCTCGCGTCGCTCACGGACTCGCGCGACGAGCGCATCACGCTCGTCGACCGCGCGAACGAGGTGCGACGGTGGACGGTCCGATGAGCGACGCCCCGGCGCCCGTGCCCGACCAGGCCGTGCCAGACCAGGCCGCGCCCGACCAGGCGGTACCCGACCAGGCCGTCCCGGCACCGCCCGCGCTGCTCGCGTGCCCCGCGTGCGGCGAGCCGTCGCCCGAGGGTGCGCGGTTCTGCGAGGCGTGCGGCACGCCGCTCGCCCCGCTCCCCCACGCCGGGGACCCGGCGGACGACGCGTCGGCCGGTCTCGGGGCGGAACGGCTCGCGCCGCCGGACGGCTCGGCCGCGCCCACGGCCGGCTCCCCGGTGAGCGACGGGACCGCGCCGGGCAGCGCGACGGACCCCGGCGCCCGACCCTGCGTGCGGTGCGGGGGCCGCGTCGCCGAGGACGGGTACTGCACCGAGTGCGGCGAGCCCGCCGCCTCCGAACGCGACCACTGGGCCGAGCGGCCCGCGACGTGGGTCGCCGGCGTGTGCGACCGCGGCGTGCGGCACTCCCGCAACGAGGACGCGATGGCCCTCGCCGCCAGCCCGTCCGCCGTGGCGGACCGGGCGTTCGCCGCGCTCGTCGTGTGCGACGGCGTCTCCTCCGCCCCCGACTCCGACGTCGCGAGCCTCGCGGCCGCGCGGGCGGCGCGCGACGTGCTCGCGGCGGGCGCCCCGGAGGGGAGCTCCCCCGTCGTCGGCGAGCCGACGGCGCGGGTCGCCGCCTGGTCGGCGCTCGTCGGGGACGCCTCGCGCGCCGCGCAGGACGCGATCCTGACGACCGTGGGCGCGATGGCCGACCGCGAGAACCCGCCGTCGTGCACGTTCGTCGCCGCCGTCGTGGACGGCCCGCTCGTCGTCACGGGCTGGGTGGGCGACTCGCGCGCCTACTGGATCCCGGACACGGGCGAGGCGCACCAGCTCAGCGTCGACGACTCGTGGGCGCAGGAGATGATGGCGCAGGGCATCCCCCGCGCCCAGGCGGAGAGCTCCCCCCAGGCCCACGCGATCACGCGCTGGCTCGGCCCCGACGCCCCGGATCCGGTCGCCCGGACGGCCGCGACCTTCCCCGACCGCGACGGCTGGGTGCTGGTGTGCTCCGACGGCCTGTGGAACTACTGCTCCCCCGCCGTCGACCTCGCGGCGCTGCTCCACGCCACCCAGGAGCGGGTCGGCCACGACCCGCAGACGGTGGCGAGCGCCCTCGTGGACTGGGCCAACGCCCAGGGCGGCCGCGACAACATCACGGCGACGCTCGCGCGGTTCGACCGGTCCTCGGACCCGGACTCCCCGGAGCTCGACCCGGACCTCGAGACGACGATCCCCACCGCCTGACGCGGGCCTCGCACCGCGGTACGACCCCACCCACGCGCGACCCGCCCACGACCCGATAGCCTGCACGAACACCCGCACCACCGAAGGAGCCCCCATGGCCGAGTTCGCCGCCGAGGTCTACCAGAACGAGTTCCTGTCCGAGGGCGCGACGGACGTCCACGCGATCGTCACCGTGACGTGCACGGGGGCCGGGAGCGCGGGGAGCGTCGGCGGCGCGGGCGGGGTCGCCGAGATCATCATGGTCGACACCTCCGGGTCGATGTCGGGCCGGAACATGGAGGCCGCGAAGCACGCGGCCCAGGTGGCCGTGGACCAGATCCTCGACGGCACGTGGTTCGCGATCGTCGGCGGCAGCCACGTCGCCAACCGCGTCTTCCCCTACCCCAACGCCCGCATGGCGATGGTCCAGATGGAGCCCGGCGCGCGCGCCGAGGCGAAGCGCGCGATCTCGATGCTCACGCCCGGGGGCGGCACCGCGATGAGCACGTGGCTGCGCCTCGCCGACCAGCTCTTCGCGACGGTGCCGCAGGCGACCCAGCGGCACGCGATCCTCCTCACGGACGGCAAGAACGAGTCGGAGCCGCGCGCGAACCTCTCCGCCGCGGTCCGCGACGTCACCGGGCACTTCCAGTGCGACGCGCGCGGCGTCGGCTCGCGCTGGCAGGTCGACGAGCTGCGCGAGATCTCGACCGCGCTGCTCGGCTCGGTCGGCCTCATCGCGGACCCGAACGAGATCGCCGCCGACTTCGAGAAGCTCATGCAGGCATCCATGGCCCGGGGCGTGGCCTCGGCCGACCTCCGCGTCTGGGCCCCGCAGGGCTCCCTGGTGCTCTTCGTGCGCCAGGTCGCCCCGACCGTCGAGGACCTCACGCACCGCCGGGCCGAGGTCAACCCGCTCACGGGCGCGTACCCGACCGGGTCGTGGGGCGACGAGTCGCGCGACTACCACGTCGCGGTGCGCGTGGCCTCGAAGCCCGTCGGCTCCGAGCAGCTCGCGGCGCGCGTCCAGCTGGCGGTCAACGGCGAGGTCGTCTCCTCCGGCCTGGTCAAGGCCAAGTGGTCCGACGACGAGTCGCTCACCACGCGCATCAACCCCGAGGTCGCGCACTACACGGGCCAGACCGAGCTCGCCGCGGCCATCCAGGAGGGTCTCGCGGCCAAGGCGTCGGGCGACGAGGCGACGGCGACCGTGAAGCTCGGGCGCGCCGTGCAGCTCGCGCAGCAGACGGGCAACGACGAGGCGACGTCGCGCCTGCGCAAGGTCGTCGACATCGACAACGAGGAGCAGGGGACGGTGCGCCTCAAGCGCAACACCTCGACCCTGGACGAGATGGCGCTCGACACCGCCTCGACGAAGACGACCCGGGTCCGCCGGTGAGCGCCGTCGTCTGCCCCAACGGGCACCCGTCCGAGTCGACCGACTACTGCGACGTGTGCGGCGAGCCGATCGGCGCCGCGTCGCCCCCCGCCGCGTCTGCGCCGAGCGGCGCGACGCCCGCGCCGGGCGGCACCCCCGCCCCCGCGACGACCCAGCCCGTCCAGTGCCCGAACTGCGGGTCGCCGGCGGCCGGCGGCGCGCTGTTCTGCGAGAACTGCGGCTACGACTTCACGACGGGCGCCCTGCCCGACCCGGTCGACCCGCCGTCCGCGCTCTCGCTCGACCCGCCGTCGCGCCCGACGCCGCCCGCGGCCCCCGTCCCGGGCACGCCCTCGGCGCTCACGCCGCCCCCGTTGCCGGCCTCCGCCGCGACCCCGGCGTCGTCGTCCACCCCGCCGCCGCTGCCCAGCGCGGCCGCGCCCACCGCACCCGAGGCGGGCGCCGCGGGCGAGCCGGCCGCTCCGGGCGAGCCCGCGCCGTCGGGCACCCACCTGCCGACACCTCCGGTGCCGGGACCGGACCAGTGGGTCGTGGAGATCTGGATCGACCCCGACTGGTACACGGCGCAGCAGCCCGAGGACCCGATGCCCTCGGCGGGCCTGCCCGGCCTCGTCGTGCTGCGCGAGCGCAGCGTGCTCGTCGGGCGCCCGTCGGTGTCGCGGGGCATCCACCCGCAGGTCGACTGCGGCGCGGACACCGGCGTCTCGCGCCGGCACTGCCAGCTCAGCACGGACGGCCAGCGGTGGTGGGTCGAGGACCTGCAGTCGTCGAACGGGACCTACGTGAGCCCCGCGGGCGAACCGCTGCCGACGGACCCGGTCCCCGCCGGGCAGCGACGCGAGCTGTCCGACGGGGACCGGATCTACCTCGGCGCCTGGACGCGGCTCGTCGTCCGCAAGGCACTCCCGGGCGAGGTCTGAGCGGGGCTCAGCCCTCGCTCGCCCGAGGCTCGGCCTCGGCCGTGATCTGCGTCGCCGCACCGCTGCCCGCACGGTGCGCGACCTCGATCCGGCGGGGCCGGGCCTCCTCCGCGACGGGGATGGTCAGCGACAGCACCCCGTCCTCGTAGGACGCCGAGATCTTGTCGAGCGCGAGCCCGCGCCCCACCGTGAGCTGGCGCGCGTAGGTCCCCGAAGGCCGTTCGCGCGCGAGCCACTGGACGTCGGGGTCGGTCCGCTGGCTGCGCTCGGCGCGGATCGTCAGCGTCCGGTCCTCGACGGACACGTCGATCGTCCCCGGGTCGACGCCCGGAAGGTCCATCGTCAGGACGTAGTGTTCCCCCGCCCGGAACAGGTCGAGCGGCATACCACCCGACGCCGACGCGGCGGTCGTGCGTGCCCCGGACGCGAGCTGGCCGACCAGCCGGTCCATCGCGTCGAAGGTGGTCGTGAACGGGTCGGTCATCGCAGCCACACCTCTCACCTCCCTCGTCGGTCGGTCCCGGACCGTCCGGGACCGGTCGGTGCTCCCGCGAGGTAGGCACCTCACGGGCGGCTACACGACTGTTCTAGCACTCTCCCCCGGGGAGTGCCAAGAGGTCGTCGCGCATCCCGGCCGAGGGCATCCGGAAGCACGTTTGTCGGCTTCCTCGGGTTCCGCCGCCCGTCCGCGCGATCCGGTTGGGGGAACCCTCCAACCGCTTGTGCGATTCGTGCACGCGACGCCACCGCGGTCGTCCGCGCCGCCGTCGTCGCGCACCGCCGCGAGTCGGGAGAGTGGACGTGGCCACGACGGGTCGAGCACCGACCCGCCACGACGACGCAGGGAGCGCCATGACCGACGCATCGACCGGGACGACCGCGGGGACGCCCCGGACCGCCACGACGACCCCCGCCCCGGCGGCCGGGACCCGCGGACCGCTCGCCCTCGACGCAGGGGACGCGGCGCGCGTCGCGACGTTCGCGGCGCTGATCGCGGCGCTCGGGATGCCGGGCTCGATCGCGTTGTTCGGGAACGCGGTCCCGATCACCCTCCAGACGCTCGGTGTCATGCTCGCGGGCGCGATCCTCGGTGCGTGGCGCGGCGCGCTCGCCGTCGCGACGTTCCTCGCGCTCGCGGCGGCGGGGCTCCCGGTCCTCGCGGGCGGGCGCGGCGGCCTCGGGGCGTTCGTCGGCCCGTCCGCCGGCTACCTGGTCGGGTTCCTCGTCGGGGCGGCGGTCGTGGGCTGGCTCGTCGACCGGCTGCGCCGGGTGACGTTCGTCGGGGTGCTCGTCGCGTGCCTCGTCGGCGGGGTCGCGGTGGTCTACGCGCTCGGCGTGCCGGTCCAGTCGCTCGTCACGGGGGTGCCGCTCGCGACCACCGCGCAGCTCTCCCTCGCGTTCGTGCCCGGCGACGTCCTCAAGGCGCTGGCCGCCGCGGCGATCACCGTCGGCGTCGTGCGCTCCTACCCCGCCGCGCGGCGGTCGGGCGGCTCGGCAGGGCGTCCCGCGGCCGCCGACCGCGCCTTCTCCTGACACCTGCGAGAGTGTCCGCGTGCCCGTCGCCCACCAGGTCCTGACGCACGCCGCCGACCCGGCGGTGCGCGACCGACTCGCCCTGCGCACCCCCGAGCGGTCGCGCACCTACGCCGCGCTCGCCGCGGACGTGCGCGCGGGCGCGACGCACCTCACCGCGACGGGCACGCGTCCCGGCGACCTGGTCGCCCTGTCCCTGCCCGACCCGCTGGACCTGCTGACGGCGGTCCTCTCCGCCGACCACGCCGGCGCGACGCCGCTCGTGTGCGACGCGGCGTGGCCGCGCGCGCACCGCGCGGAGGTCCTGCGCACGCTGGCCCCCCGGACGTTCGTCGAGGTGCCGCTGCCGCGCGGGACCGGCGCCGTCCCCGACCTCGTGCCGGGGCTCGCCCCGCAGGGGGGTGCGAGCCCTGGCACGGGCCACGCGCCCGCCCCGGACGACCTCGCGTGGGCGGGCTTCTCGTCGGGCAGCACCGGCCGGCCGCGCGCGGTCGTGCGCACCCGCGCGTCGTGGGCGGGGTCGTTCGACGACGTCACGCGGCTCCTCCGCCTCCGCCCCACCGACACCGTGCTCGTCCCGGGGCCCCTCGCGTCGTCCCTCTACTGCTTCGCCGCCGTGCACACGCTCGCGGTCGGGGCGTGCGCGTACCTCACGCGCACCCCGGCGGCCACGACCTCCGCGCTCGCGAGCAGCGACGTCGTGCACCTCGTGCCGCAGGTCCTCGACGACGTGCTCGACGCCGTCGCGGCGGGAGCGCCGTCGCGGCTGCGGCAGGCGGTCGTCGGCGGCGCGTCCCTCGCCCCGGGGGCGCGGTCGCGCGCGGCGGCTCTCGGCATCGACGTGCTCGCGTACTACGGCGCGGTCGAGCTGTCGTTCGTCGCCTACGACCCCGACGGGTCGGGGCTGCGCGCGTTCCCGGGGGTCGACCTGGCCGTGCGGCCGCTGCCCGCGGCGAGCGTCGGTGAGGTCTGGGTCCGCTCGCCCTGGGTCTCGCGCGGGTACCTCGCGCGTGCCACGGGCCCGCTGCGCCGCGACGGCGCGTGGAGCACCGTCGGCGACCTCGCCGACCCCCTGCCCGAGCCCGCGCCGGGCGCCGCGCCCGCGTCGGCGCCCGGCGGGGAAGCCCGTGCCGGGCTCGTGCTGCGCGGCCGCGGGGACGGGGCGATCCTCACCGGCGGGTCGACCGTCGTGCCCGAGGACGTCGAGGTCGTGCTGCGCGCCGTGCCGGCCGTCCGGGACGTCGTCGTGCTCGGGACCGCGCACCGTCGCCTCGGCGCGGTCGTGAGCGCCGTCGTGGAGTGCGACGACCGGCCGGGGCTGCGCGCCCACCTGGAGCGCGTCGCGCGCGCGGCCCTCGCCCCGGCGCAGCGGCCGCGGCGCTGGTACGGCACGCGCGCCCTCCCCCGGACGCCGTCGGGCAAGCCCGCGCGCGGGGCCGTGAGCGAGGCTTTGCGCGGGACCGACCCGGCACGGTCGGGCCTGGAGCCGCTGCGATGAGACCGGGCCGAGGTGCGGCGGACGACACGCCCGTTGTGGTCGCGGCGCGCCGCACGTGGGTCGGGACGGCCGGGCACGGGCACCGGTCGCTGTCCGAGGTCGACCTCGCGGCCGCGGCTCTCGGCGCGACGCTCCACGACGCGCGCGCGGTGGGGGTCGCGGACGACGTCGTGGACGTCGTCCTGGGATGCTGCACCGGGCCGGGCGGGAACGTCGCCCGCGTCGCGGCGCTCGCCGCGGGCCTGGGCGTCGCCGTCCCGGGCCTCACCGTCGACCGCCAGTGCGCCTCCGGCCTCGCGGCGGTGCTCCTCGCCGCGCAGCAGGTCCGCGCGGGCGACGCCGGCCTGGTCCTCGCGGGCGGGACCGAGAGCGCGTCGCGCGCCCCGGCGCGCTCGCACCGCACGGCGTGGGGCGACGTGCCGTACGCGCGCGCCGCGTTCGCGCCGACGCCCTGGGCCGACCCCGGCATGGGCGCGGCCGCCGACGAGCTCGCGCGCCGCCGCGGTGTGACCCGCGAGCGCCAGGAGGCGTACGCGCTGCGCAGCCACGCGCGCACCCTGGCGGCGCACGCGGGCGGGCGGTTCGTGGCCGAGACCGTCCGGGTCGGCACGCCGGGGAGGTCGCTCGCGCGCGACGAGCGGGCCCGGCGCCTCGACGCCGCGGTGCTCGCCCGGCTGTCGCCCGCGTTCACGCCCGGCGGCACCGTCACCGCCGCCACCGCGAGCCCGGTGAGCGACGGCGCGGCGACCGTCGCGGTCGTGCCCGAGCGCGTCCGGCGCGGCCTCGGTGCCCCCGGCCTGCGCGTGCTCGCGTCGGCGACGGTCGGCTGCGACCCCGCCCTGCCGGGGTGGGGTCCGGTCCCCGCGGTGCGCGCCGCGCTGGAGCGTGCGGGCGCGCGGCTCGACGACGTCGCGGCGGTCGAGGTCGTCGAGGCGTTCGCCGCGCAGGTCCTCGCGGTGACCGACGCGCTCGGCCTCGACCCGCTCGCCGACCCCGCCGACGACGCCCGCGTGTGCGCGGACGGCGGCGCGCTCGCGCTCGGGCACCCGTGGGGCGCGAGCGGCGCCGTGTCGGTCGTGCGGCTGTTCTCCCGGCTCGTGCGCGCGGGCGCGCCGGCCGGGACGCTCGGACTCGCGACGGCCGCGGTCGGGGGCGGGCTGGGCGTCGCGGCCGTGCTGGAGGTCGTCCGATGATCGCGAGAGCCCGGGCCCGGCAGCGGCGACGAGACGCCGTCGGGGGCGCCCCGACCGCTCCGGTGGAGACGCCCGGCGCGATCCCCGGCACGTCGGACACTCCCGGCCCGGAGGCACCCGGGCCCGGCTGCACGGTCCGGATCGAGGACGTGCACGTCCGCCTCGGCGAGCGGGACGTGCTCCGCGGGATCGACCTCGAGCTGCGCGAGCGGCGCGTGGGGATCGTCGGGGCCAACGGCTCCGGCAAGAGCACGCTCGCGCGCCTGCTCAACGGGCTGGTGGTACCGACGTCGGGCCGCGTCCTGGTCGACGGGCTCGACACCCGGCGCGACGGCGCGGCGGTCCGCAAGCGCGTGGGGTTCGTCTTCACCGACCCGGACGCCCAGATCGTCATGCCGACCGTCGCGGAGGACGTCGCCTACTCGCTGCGTCGCCGTGCTCCGGCCGAGCGCGACGCGCTCGTGCGCACGGCCCTCGCCGCGCGCGGCCTGGCGGACCACGCGGACCATCCCGCCCACCTCCTCTCGGGCGGGCAGAAGCAGCTCCTCGCGCTCACGTCCGTGCTCGCGGCGGGGCCGCGGCTCGTCGTCGCCGACGAGCCCACCACGCTCCTCGACCTGCGCAACACGCGGCGGTTCGCCGCCGAGCTCGCGGCGCTCCGCCAGCAGGTCGTGCTCGTCTCGCACGATCTCGCGCTCATGGACGCGATGGACCGCGTGCTCGTCGTCGACGACGGTCGGGTCGTCGCGGACGACGAGCCGGGCCCCGCCGTCGCGCACTACCTGCGCCTCGTCGACGGGGCGTCGCCGTGACCCCGGGGACGTACCGGCCGGGAAGGTCGGTGCTGCACCGGGCCCCGGCCGGGGCCAAGCTCGTGGGTCTCGCGGTGGCCTCGGCCGTCGTGCTCCTGGCGTCGTCGCCGGCGGGTGTCGGCGCGGTGGTCCTCGTCGTCGGTGCGCTCTACGCGGTCGCGGGCGTGGGCCCGGGCGCGGCGTGGGACCAGGTCCGGCCCCTGCGCCTGGTGGTGCCCGTGCTCCTCGCCGTCCAGTGGCTCGCCCTGGGGCCGGTGCCCGCGGTCGTGCTCACGACCCGGCTCGTCGCGCTCGTCGCGCTCGCGGGGCTCGTGCTGCTCACGACCCGGACGTCCGCCGTCCTCGCCGCGATCGAGCGGGGGCTGCGGCCGCTGCGCCGCCTCGGCGTCGACGTCGACCGCGCGGCCCTCGTCCTGTCGCTCGCCGTGCGCTGCGTCCCCGTCGTCGCCGCCCTCGCCCAGCGCGTGCGCGACGCCTGCCGGGCGCGTGGCCGTGAGCACGACGTCCGCGCCTACGCGGTCCCGCTCGTCGTCGGCGCCCTGCGCCAGGCCGACGCGCTCGGCGACGCGCTGCGCGCCCGCGGCCTCGACGACTGACGGCCCGTCCCGCCGTCGTGCCGAGGGAGAGCCGTGGTCTCGCGAGGTGGAGCCGTGGCCAGGACCACACCTCTACCTCGGCGTACGAGACCTCTCCCTCGCGGAGAGGCCGCTCTCATCGGGTCGCAGGTTCGCCGGTGGCGCGGTGGCCCCGGAGGGAGACGACCGCGGCGACGAGGATGCCGACCACGGTCACGACGAGCAGGGCGCGGTAGTCGACCGCGCCCACGAGGGCGGCGCCGACCACCGTCAGCACGAGCTGCGGGACGTTGACGAGCAGCAGGCTCGCCGCGGCGACGCGTCCCTGGAGCCCCGGAGGCGTGCGGAGCTGCCGCTCGGTGACGAAGCCGACGATGGACCACGTCGCGCCGAGCCCGACCGCGCCCAGCCCGAGGACGATCGCCACGACGTGGGTCCCCGTCGCGGGGACGATGCCGAGCGCGAGCACGAGCAGTCCCAGCGCGACGAGCCGCTGCGCGCCCCACCGCGCGACGAGTCGGGCCGCCGTCAGCCCCGCGACGATCGCGGTGAGGGCCTGGACGGAGGAGATCGGGCCCAGCAGCGCCGCGGGCAGGCCGAGCCCGTCCTCGACGATCGCGAGGCTGACCGCGTTCAGGAGCCCGACCCCCGCGAACGCGACGAGCATGGCGAGCGTGAGCACGCCGAGCGGCGCCGTGCGCACGAGGTGGCGGAAGCCCGCCGTCAGCTCGGCCAGGTACGGCTCGCGCTCGGCGGCGGGGGTCGGCGGCGTCTCGACGAGCCGGATGCGGCCGATCACGGTGCCCGCGACCGCGAACGCGACCGAGGCCGCGACCACGAGGGGCCAGGCGCCCGCGAGCGCGTACGCGCCCGCGCCGACGACCGGCATGAGGAGGCGGAAGACCTGGTCGATGGTCGTGAGCCGACCGTTCGCGGGAGCGATGGCTTCGTCCGGGAGCATGTCGCGCACGAGGCCGGCCTGGGCCGCCGCGGTCGCGAACCCGACCCCCGAGTAGACGACCGTCACCACGAACACGAGCCAGACCTGCTCGGGCCCGCGGACCGCGAGGAGGGCGAGCAGGCTCACCGCGCCGACGAGGTACGTGACGACGAGCATCCGCCGTCGCGACACCCGGTCCGCGAGCTGCCCGAGGAGCGGGGACGCGAGCGCCGGCAGGCCGAGCGCCGCGAACACGAGCCCGGCGGCGCCGTTGGAGCCCGTGAGGTCCTTGACCCACACGGCGAGGATGATCGCGAGGACCGAGTCGGCGAAGTTCGTGAACCCCCACGCGACCGACAGGAGGCGGAAGGGGCGGGAGCGCAGCGCGGCGCGGGAGTCCGGGACGTCGCCGGGAGCAGCGGCGGGGACGGTCGTGGCGACGGTCTCCTCGGCCGCCGAGGGGACGTCCTCCGGCGCGTTCCGTGCCGTGACGGCCGTCGGCTCGGGAGGCGTGCTCATCGCGGGGCCTCCGGGAGGTCGGCGTTGACGATCGAGAAGAGGCGCGCGCGACGCGCTCCCGCGGGACGGAGCGACGGGTCGTCCCAGCGTCCCCGGAAGCGGTCCGTGAGCGCCTCGACCTCGCGGGCGAGCGCGTCGAGCTCCTCGCGCGTCGCGTAGAAGGACGCGCCGGTCATCGTCGAGGCGAGGAGCCACTGCGGGTCGTCGGCGGCGGACCCGGCGAGCCACGCCCGGACGCGCGCCGTCTCCTGGTCCAGCATGAGGGTCGCCACCGCGCCCGCGGCGTGCAGGGACTCCGGCACGTCGGGGTCGAACTTCGTCTGGCGTCCGCGCCCGACGGAGCGCCACGGCCGCTCCTTGCCGCGGCGCTCCGCGGGCTCGACGTACCCGTACTTGGCGAGCATCCGCAGGTGGAAGGAACAGCTCGCGACGGACTCCCCCGTCACCTCGGCGCACCGGGTCGCGGTGACCTCGCCCTCGTCGTCGAGCAGCGCGAGGATCCTCAGGCGCAGCGGGTGGGCGAGCGCCCGGATCGTCGCCGGGTCGGTCGCGACGACCTGCCCGGGCTCGGGCCGCGGGCCGCGCGGGAGGCGGTCCGACGACGCCGGGCCGGTGTCGGTCGGGACGGCCGCGGCGTCCGGCGAGCCGGCGGGCGGGTCGGCTGGTGTGCTCATGCCCGCCACGCTAGTTCACGAAAGAGTTCTTGCGCAAGAGTTCTTTAGTAAGCGTCTGCCGCTCCGGGATCCTCCCGACGCGCGACCACGAGGTCGTGGACGCGGCTCACCGCGACCACGACGCCGAGCACCGCCACGGCGAGCGACAGCCCCGCCAGCACGTCGGTGAGGAAGTGGTAGCCGAGGTAGAGCCGGCTCAGCGCCACGGCACCGATCACCACGACCGACGCCGCGGCCCAGACCGCCAGGACACGGCCGTCGTGGTGGCGGTGCCACACCAGGTAGCCACCGACGAGGACGAGCGTCGCCGCCCCGATCGTGTGACCGGACGGGAAGGAGAACGACCGCTCCACCCCGGCGACGACCATCGAGACGTCGGGCGGCCGCGGCCGCGCGATCGCGGCCTTGAGCACCGTCGAGACCAGCGTCGCGAGCACCATGGCCCCCGCGAGCAGCCCGGGTTCCCACCACGTCCCCGTGCGGCGCGCCCACACCAGGCACCCCACCGCGACGAGGACGGGCAGCACGAACGGGCCAGACACGGTCGTGACCACCGTCAGGACGCCCGTCGCGACCGAGGTGCGGTGCGCGACCATCCACGCGAGCAGCGGCTCGTCGAGGCGCCACAGGTCGTCCTGGTCACGGACCGCGTCCAGGAGGAGCGCGAACCCCGCGACGCCGGCGAGCACCAGGAGCACGCCCGGCCACACGCTCGCCAGGACCTCGCGCGCGGACACGCCGCGCCGTTCGCCCGCCGTGCCGCGTGCCTGCCCGTCTGCCGCTCTCATCCCCGGAGGCTACGCACGGCGAGCCGACGGCGCAGCGCGACCGTCCGCCGTCGGCCACCAGGGCACCCACCCGACGCTCGTGGCGAAAAAGGGATGCACCGCCCACGACGACCGTGGTCGTATGTACTCACACCGCGGTGACGTCCGTCCGGTCCGTACCGGGCGGTGGAGGGTCCGGCCAGACCCACGAACCCAGCGTCACGAGAGCAGACCATGCATCCCTTGATCACGTACGACGTGGCGGCCCTCAGCCGTCGCGAGCAGCTGCAGGAGCAGACCCTGCGCCGGTCGCAGCTGCGCCGCACCACGACCCGCGTCCCGGCGAACACCCGGCAGGCCCGCCTGCCGCGCCGCACCGCATGACGCGCACCGACCGCTCGCCGCGCCGGGGACCTTCCCCGACAGGCGGCGGCGCACCTCGCCGAAGGCCCCGACCGTCCGGACCCCCGTGGACCGGACAGCCGGGGCCTTCGTCGTGCGCGCCGCGGCTAGGCTGTGGCGCGTGAGTCCTGTGAACGCGAACGAACGCATCGTCTGGATCGACTGCGAGATGACCGGGCTGGACCTGGGCGCCGACGCCCTCGTCGAGGTCGCCGCCGTCGTCACCGACTCCGAGCTCAACGTGCTCGGCGACGGGGTCGACGTGCTGGTCCGCCCTCCCGCCGAGGCGCTCGAGCAGATGGGCGACTTCGTCCGCCAGATGCACACGACCTCCGGGCTGCTCGACGAGCTCGACGAGGGCCTGACGCTCGCCGAGGCCGAGCAGCGCGTCCTCGACTACGTCCGCACGTGGGTCCCCGAGCCGGGCAAGGCACCGCTGGCCGGCAACTCCGTCGGCACCGACAAGGGCTTCCTCGACCGCGACATGCCCGCGCTCATGAGCCACCTGCACTACCGGATCATCGACGTGTCGTCCGTCAAGGAGCTCTCGCGCCGCTGGTACCCGCGCGCGTACTTCTCGTCGCCGGAGAAGCACGGCGGTCACCGCGCCCTCGCGGACATCCTCGAGAGCATCGACGAGCTGCGCTACTACCGCGCCGCCGTGTTCGTCCCCCAGCCCGGTCCCGACTCCGCGACGGCGCGCAAGGTCGCCGAGCAGGTGGTGGCGACGAGCGTCACGCGCGGTCGGACCCGACCCGCCGACGACGCCGAGACCTCCGTGGCCACCGTCACAGGGTCCGCCGACTCCTGACCTCGAAAAGCGGTCCGGGAGCCCCTCCCGGACCAGGTACACTTTTCGACGGCCGGTGCTTCACGCGCCGGTCATGGTGGGTATAGCTCAGCTGGTAGAGCACCTGGTTGTGGTCCAGGGGGTCGCGGGTTCAAGTCCCGTTACTCACCCCAGACGGCGAGGGCCGGTCTCCGAGACGGAGGCCGGCCCTCGCCGCGTCTCCCCGGTGCTCGGCGCCCGTGTCAGGCGGTGCGGTGCGAGGCGACGGCGAGCACGCCGCCCAGGCCGATCATCATGCCGCCGCCCGTCGCGCGGACCGCGCTCAGGCGCCGGGGCGACGAGGCGAACCACGACCGCGCCGCTCCCGCCGCGAGCGCCCACGCGCTGTCGCAGACGAACGCGATCACCGTGAAGACCAGCCCGAGCACCATCATCTGGGCGGGCACGCGACCGGCGTGGAAGTCCGTGAACTGCGGCAGGACCGCGACGAAGAACACGATGGTCTTCGGGTTCGTCACGCCGACGACGTAGCCCTGCCGCACGACGCGCCACCACGGCTCGCGCACAGGCGCGACCGCGACCGCGACGGCCCTCTCCCGCCGGTGCCGGATCGCCTGGACGCCGAGGTAGACGAGGTAGGCCGCGCCGACGAGCTTCACGCTCGTGAACACCGCGACGGACGTCGCGACGACGGTCCCGACCCCGAGCGCCACGGCGGCAACGAGCGTCAGCGCGCCGAGCTCGTTGCCGAGGACGCTCAGCACCCCGCCCCGGTGCCCGAGCGCCAGCGACCGGCCGACGACGAAGAGCACGCTCGGGCCGGGGACCACGACGAGCACCAGCGAGGCGAGCGAGAAGGCGAGCAGGGATTCGAGGTGCGGCACAGCGCCACGATAGGCCCCGACGTGACGAGCGTCACGGGAGATTCACGCGCGGCCCGCGGCGGACCCACGGGGCGTGCCACGACGCGAAGCCGACGTACCGGTGCGAGTGCGACGTGTCGGTGGTTCGTCGTACGGTCTGTGAGACGCGAGGCATTGCGCTTGACTGGCCGAACCGCGGTCGTGGTTGGGTGGAGGCCGTTCACCGACTGTCGGGAGGCAGCGCCCCATGATCGAGTTCCGATCGGTCACCAAGACGTACCCCGACGGCACGGCGGCGGTCGCGGACTTCGACCTGGTGATCCCGCCCCACCGCACGACGGTGCTCGTCGGGTCGTCCGGGAGCGGCAAGACGACGCTCCTGCGCATGATCAACCGCATGGTGGAGCCCACGTCGGGAACGATCGAGATCGACGGCGCCTCCATCCTCGACCGGGACCCCGTGAAGCTGCGCCGCAGCATCGGCTACGTGCTCCAGAACGGCGGGCTCCTCCCCCACCACAAGGTCGTCGACAACGTGACGACGGTCCTGCGCCTCGAGGGCACGCCGCGCCGGCAGGCGCGCGACCGCGCGCTCGAGCTGCTCGACACCGTGGGGCTCGACCGGGCGCTCGCGGACCGCTACCCCAGCCAGCTCTCGGGGGGCCAGCAGCAGCGCGTCGGCGTGGCGCGCGCGCTCGCCGCGGACCCGAACATCCTCCTCATGGACGAGCCCTTCGGGGCCGTCGACCCGATCGTGCGTGCCGAGCTCCAGACGGAGACGATCCGGCTCCAGCGCGAGCTGGAGAAGACGGTCGTCTTCGTCACGCACGACATCGACGAGGCCTTCCTGCTCGGCGACCAGGTCGTCATCCTCGAGAAGGGGGCGCAGGTGGCCCAGATCGGGTCGCCCAGCGAGATCATCGAGAACCCGGCGAGCGAGTTCGTCGCGAGCTTCATCGGGGCGGAGCGCGGCGCCCGGGCGCTGCACACGAAGCGCACGGAGCACGGGACCGTGCTCGTGGACGGCACCGGCCGCACGCAGGGCGTCCTGGTCGACGACCACGTCGAGGGCAGCGCATGACCTGGGTCCTGGACAACCTCGACCTCATCGGCCGCCTCACGGTCGAGCACCTGAGCCAGTGCGTGCTGCCTATCGTGCTCGGGTTCCTCGTCTCGATCCCGCTGGGCTGGCTCGCCTTCCGGTTCCGCCTCACGCGGGGCCTCGTGCTGACCCTCGTCGGGCTGCTCTACACGATCCCGTCGCTCGCGCTGTTCGCGCTGCTCCCGCCGCTCCTCGGCATCAGCTTCCTCTCCGAGCTCAACCTGGTCGTCGCGCTGACGATCTACGCCGTGGCGATCATGACCCGGTTCGTCGCGGACGCCCTGGCCTCGGTCGACCCGACGGTGCGGCAGGCGGCCCTCGCGGTCGGGTACGGGCCGTGGCGGCGCTTCTGGCAGGTCGACCTCCCGCTCGCGGGCCCGGTCGTGCTCGCCGGGCTGCGCGTCACGGCGGTGTCGACCATCTCGCTCGCGACGGTCGGCATCCTCATCGGGATCGACAACCTCGGGTACCTCTTCACCAACGGCTACCAGCGGCAGATCGTCGCCGAGATCCTCTCGGGCGTCGTCGCGGTCGTCGTCATCGCCCTGCTCGTCGACCTGCTGCTCGTGCTCGCCGGGCGAGCGGTCATGCCCTGGTCCCGGAAGGTGCGCGCATGAACCTGTTCTCCGACGCGATCGCCTGGATCTTCTCCCCCGACCGGCTCACGGGCGCGCTCCCCCTCCCCGAGGCGATCTGGACCCACCTCGCGTTCACGTTCGTCTCGGTGCTGATCGCCGCGGCGATCGCGATCCCCGCGGGGTGGGCCATCGGCCACACCGGACGCGGGCGGGAGTTCGCGGTCGCCCTCTCGGGCGCGGCCCGTGCCGTCCCGTCCTTCGGGCTCGTCCTCCTCCTCGTCCTCGTCCTCGGCGTGACCCACAAGATCGCGGCGTCCACGACGGCGTTCGTCCTGCTGGCGATCCCACCGATCCTCGCGGGCGCCTACGCGGGCGTGGAGGCCGTCGAGCGGCGCGTCGTCGACGGCGCCCGGTCCGTCGGCATGACCGGGTGGCAGGTGCTCTTCAGGGCCGAGGTGCCGCTCGGGCTCCCGCTGCTCATCGGCGGGCTGCGTTCCGGGACGCTCCAGGTCGTCGCGACCGTGACCCTCGCGGGGTACGTCGGCAACTGGGGCCTCGGCTTCTACATCGTGCAGGGCATCCAGATCCGCGACTTCTCCCAGATCCTCGGCGCCGCCCTCCTCATCGTCGTCCTGGCCGTCGTGCTCGACGCGCTGTTCGCGATCCTCCAGCGGGTCGTCGTGCCGCGCGGCGTGACCGCGGGCCGCTCCTCGGACGACGAACCTGCCCGGCGGCGCCGCCGCCGGGTCCCCGCACCGACCACCGCCTGACGCGCGGCCCCGACCGCCGTACCGCCCACCGCCAGACCGACCTCTCCCACTCCCTCCCGGTCCCCGGGACGGCCCTCAGAAAGGCAGACACATGCGCACCACCCGACGCACCGCCGCCCTCGTCGCCGCCGCGGCGACCGCCGTCCTCGCTCTCACCGCCTGCGGCGGCGGGTCCGACCCGCTCGACGCCGACACCGGGACCTCCGACGGTGGGAGCGCGGCGTCCGACACCATCGTCGTCGGCTCCCAGGCGTACTACTCGAACGAGATCATCGCCGAGATCTACGCCCAGGCGCTCGAGGCCGAGGGCTTCACGGTCGAGCGGAACTTCTCGATCGGCCAGCGCGACGCCTACATGCCGGCGCTCGAGAGCGGCGAGGTGCAGCTCTTCCCGGAGTACACGGGCAACCTGCTCCAGTTCTTCGACCCGGAGACCACGGCGACGTCCCCCGACGACGTGTACGCCGCGCTCCAGGAGGCGCTGCCCGACGGGCTCACCGTCCTCGACCAGTCGAGCGCGACCGACCAGGACTCGTACAACGTGACCGAGGCGTTCGCCACGGAGCACGACCTCACGAGCATCGCCGACCTCGCGGGCCTCGACGACGTGCCGCTCACGCTCGGCGGGCCCGCGGAGCTCGAGCAGCGCCCCTACGGCCCGCAGGGCCTCAAGGACGTGTACGGCGTCGACGTGTCGTTCGTCGCGACGGGCGACACGACCGTGCAGGACCTCGTCGCCGGCACGGTGAACGTCGCGAACGTGTTCAGCGCCGACCCGCGCATCCAGACCGAGAAGCTCGTGACGCTCGAGGACCCGGAGAGCCTGTTCCTCGCCTCGAACGTCGTGCCGCTCGTCAACGCGGACATCGCCGAGGAGATCGCGGACGTCATCAACCCCGTCAGCGCGGCGCTCACGCCCGAGGGCCTCGTCGCCCTGAACGTGCAGTCCACGGAGGACCAGCGCTCGCCCGAGGACATCGCGGCGGACTGGCTGTCGGAGAACGGCCTGGCCTGACGAGGATCGGACTCTCCGGAGCGCGGCCCGGGGTCGACGGTCTCGTCGGCTCCCGGGCCGCTCTCGTGGGCGGTGACGACCGCGGGTCAGAACGCTGCGAGGTTCTCCCGGAGCGACGCGCCGCGATCGGTGCGGAGGATGCCGCGGCGGCGCAGGACCGGGACGAGCTCGTCGAGCGTGCGGTGCACGGTGACCGGGTGCAGGTCGCCCCACAGCAGGAACCCGTCGTTGTCCGCGTCGTCACCGAGCTCCTCGAACACGTCGGCGAGCTCGTCGGCCGTGCCGACGAACCCGCTGCGGTCCGACAGCCGCCCGAGCCGCGCCTGCGCGCCGAGCAGCGTGCGCAGCGGCGTCGTGGCGACGTCGTGCGTCCCGACCAGACGCGCGATGCTCCCGTGCGAGACGTGGTCGCCGAAGACCCCGAGGTCGAGCGGCCGGTCGAGGTCGAGCGTCGTCAGGTCGGTCTCGAGATCGCTCGACTGACGCTCCGCGACCCGGCGGAGGGTGCCGTCGTCCGGGTGGGCCGACGCGGCGACGAGCCGGTCGGCCTCCTCCCGGCTCGACACCAGCACCGGCTGGACCGCGAAGAGGATCTTCACGTCGGAGGGCGAGCGCCCGGCCGCCACCGCGGCCGCGTGGACCCGTCCCCGGTACGCGCGCACGCTCTCGACGTCCAGCGGCGGGAGCGCGAGCTGCACGTCGGACCGCGTACCCGCGAAGGCGAGTCCTCGGCCCGAGCCGCCCGGCGACACGACGACCGGCTCGCCGTCGGTGAAGGGCACGAAGTTGAGGGGACCGTCGAACGCGTAGTGCTCGCCACGGTGGCGGACCGCGTCCATCCGGCTCCCGTCGGCGTACCGGCCGCTGGCCGGGTCCGCGACGAGCGCGCCCTCGTCCCAGCTCCGCCAGAGCGATCGCACGCCGTCGAGCCACTCCTCCGCTCGGTCGTACGCGGCGTCGTGGCCGAGGGGCGCTCCGTCCCCGAAGTGCCGGGCGGAGCCCGTGTCGGTCACGACGTTGAGCCCGAGCCGGTGGCCGCTGAGGTGCTGGAGCGTCGCGAGCTGGCGCGCCGCCGTGTACGGGCCGACCGCGGCGGGGTTGACGGTCGGCACGACGCCGAGGTGCCGCGTCGCCTGGAAGAGGTAGGGCGCGAGCAGCAGCGGGTCCAGCTTGGGCCCGCCGAACGCGTGCCGCACGCGCAGGTCGATCGTCGCGGCCGAGCCGAGCGACGGCGCGTCCTCGATGACCAGGAGGTCGAGCCCGGCCTGGTCGAGCTCGCGGGCGGACTGCTGGTAGAGGTCGGGAGACGTCCAGCGGTAGCCCCAGTCGAGGTACGGATGGCCCCAGCCGTGGGGTCCGAAGCCGCGCGCGAGGAACCACCCCAGGTGCTGCGGGCGGCTCACGACACCCTCCCCGGAGCGGCCGGGACGGTCGCCAGGGCCTGCTCGAGGTCGGCGACCAGGTCCAGCGGGTCCTCGATCCCGATCGAGACGCGCAGCGTGCCCGGCCAGATGCCCGCGGCCGCCTGCTCCTCCGGCGAGCGCAGCACGTGGCTCGTGCTCGCGGGGTGCAGGACCAACGAGCGCACGTCTCCCAGGTGCGTCATGTGCGTGAAGAGGCGCACGCTCTCGACCACGTGCCGCGCGGCATGCTCCCCGTCGCGCAGCGTGAAGGAGAAGACCGACCCCTGGCCGTCGGGCAGGTAGCGCCGCGCGAGGTCGTGCGACGGGCTCGACGGGAGTCCCGAGTAGTCGACCGAGAGCACCTCGGGACGTCCGGCGAGCCACTCGGCCACCTCGAGCGCGACGGCGCTCTGCCGTGCCACGCGCAACGAGAGCGTCTCGACCCCCTGCGCGACGAGGAACGCCGTGAACGGCGACGGTGTCGGCCCGAGCCGCGGCGCCACGACCTCGCGCGCGTAGGCGATGCGGGCGCTCCCCCCGAAGCGCTCGACGTAGCCGGGACCGCCGAGTCGAGTCCGCTCCACGAGGTGCGGGAACAGCGCGCCCGACCGTCCGGCGTCGAACGTCCCGGCGTCGACCACGACCCCGCCGAGCACCGCGCCCTGCCCGGCGAGGAACTTGCTCGCCGAGTGCACGACGACGTCCGCCCCGTGCTCGATCGGGCGCAGCAGGTACGGCGTGGCGAGCGTGTTGTCGACGACCAGCGGCAGCCCGTGAGCGTGCGCGACGCGCGCGACGGCGGCGAGGTCGACCAGGTCGTTGCGGGGGTTGGGAACCGACTCGCAGAACAGCACGCGCGTGTCGGGCGTGATCCGCCGGGCCCACTCGTCGGGGTCGTTGGCGTCCTCGACGAAGTCGGTCTCGATCCCCAGTCGGGGCAGGTTCTCCAGGAACAGCCCGCGCGTCCCCTCGTAGACGCTCGTCGCGGACAGGACGCGCTGCCCCGCGGCGACGAGGGCGAGCACCGCCACCGTGACCGCAGCCTGCCCGCTCGCCACGAGCAGCGCCTCCGCGCCTCCCTCGAGGTCCGCCACCTTGCGTTCGGCGGCGTCCGTCGTCGGGTTGCCGTGGCGGGTGTACGCGTACCCCTCGCCCGTGCCGAAGTGCGCCCCCGCCTGCTCGAAGTCGTCGAACCGGAACCCCGCCGTGAGGAAGACGGGCGTCGCGCGCGGGCGCACGCCGCCGGGACCGCACGCGGCGTCGCCCGCGTGGACCTGGCGCGTGGTGAAACCCCGCGCGGAGCCGGTGCCGACCACGGGGGTCGGCACCTCGGTGCGGATCGGCAGCATGGTCGGCCTCTCGGTGTCGCGGGACGGGGCGACACCGTACGGTCGGTCGCGCCTGACGCCACCCCCGAGCCGCGACCTTCTCACCGCACGAGACGATGTGAACGGCTCGGCCGACGTCTCCGCGCCGGTGCGGCGTGAGCGGCGTCAGGCGGCGACGCGCGCGGCGATCGCGTCGGCGAACCGGTCGAGCGATCCCGGCGCGAGGGCGAGGAACAGCGACGGCTCGGTGAGCTCGAGCTCGATGACGACGACGCCGCCGTCGTTGCCCGTCACGACGTCGACGCGCGCGTACAGGAAGCTCGCCACGTCCCCGCCGCCGACCGCGTCGGCCGCCGCCGCGAGCGCGCGGCGCGAGACGTCGAGCTGCTCCTCGGTCGCGGTGAACGGGCTCATCTCCTCCTGCTGGTAGAGGCCGCGGGTCGGGCGGTGCGGGCCGGTGAGGAGCGCGTTCTTGCGCACGGCGTGGGAGAACTCGCCGTCGACGAAGACGAGGCCCGTCTCGCCCGCGGTGTCGACGCTCGTCACGTACGGCTGCACCATGACCTCCCGGCCCGAGACCAGCAGGTTCTTCGCGTGCTGGATCGCGAGCCCGCGCGAGTGCGCCTCGCCGGCCTGGTACCGGCCGGTGTCCTTGGCCCCCGCGCTGACGACCGGCTTGATGACGAAGTCGCCCTGGGCGGGCAGCCGCGTGTGGATCGCGCGCGAGGACAGGTTGCGTGCCGGGTCGAGCCACAGCGTCGGGATGACGGGGATCCCCGCGCCCTCCAGCTCGCGCAGGTAGCCCTTGTCGGTGTTCCAGCGCAGCACGGCCTCCGCGTTGAGGATGCGCGGGACGCGCGTCGCCCACGCGACGAACTCGTCGCGCCGGGCCGAGTAGTCCCACGTCGAGCGCACGACGACGGCGTCGAACGCGCCCCAGTCGACGTCCGGGTCGTCCCAGACGGCGGGCTGCGCGGCGACGCCGCGGGCGTCGAGCGCGCGCACGAGCGGCGCGTCGTCGGGGTCCAGGTGCGGCAGCACGGAGCACGTCGCGAGGGCGACGCGCGGGGCGGAGGTCTCGGTCGTCACGCCCCGAGCCTAGGGGACGGGACCGTCGCGCGGGCGCCCCGGCCCCCTGTGACCCGCTCGGCCTGGGCGACGCGCCCCCGCCGCCCGTGACGTCGCGCGCTACAGCCCGTACTCCTCGAGGAAGCGCAGCCAGACCTCGCTCACCGTCGGGTACGACGGCACCGCGTGCCACAGGCGCCGCAGCGGGACCTCGCCCACGACGGCGATCGTCGCGGCGTGCAGCATCTCCGCCGCGTCGGGGCCGACGAAGGTGGCGCCCACCACGACCTCGCGCGCGGCGTCGACGACGAGCTGGGCGCTGCCGGCGTAGTCCTCGGCGCGCACCGCGGCGCCGGAGACGTTCGCGAGGTCGTACCGCACGACCCGCACGTCGATCCCGGCCTCGCGGGCGGACGCCTCGGTGTGCCCGACGGCCGCGACCTCGGGGCGCGTGAAGACGACCTGCGGGGACGCGACGCCGTCGGCCGTCGCCGCGAACCGCGACCACGGCTCGGGCGCGGACCCGACGGCGGGCGCCTGCTCCCCGGCGGTCGGCGCCCCGTCGGCGTCCGCGTCGCCGAAGCGGGCCGCGACGACGTCGCCCACGACCCGGCCCTGGTACTTGCCCTGGTGGGTCGTCGCGACCCGCCCGGTGACGTCGCCCGCGGCGTACAGCCAGCCGCCGGCCCCCTCGACGCCGTCCGGCCCCACCCCTCGGACGAGCATCGTGTCGTCGACGTCGAGCGCGCGCCCCGGGACGAGCCCGACGGCGTCGACGCCGAGGTCCTGGGTCCGCGGGACACGACCGGTCGCGACGAGCACCCGCTCCGCGGTCACGGGCGACAGGTCCGGTGCCTTGCCGGCGCCGCCCGCGCCCCGCCGCGACCCGACGGCCGACAGCGTGAGGCGCGCCCCGCCGTCGGGCAGGGTCTCGACCGACTCGGTGCCCACGCCGAGGCGCACGTCCACGCCGAGCTCCCGGAGGGACGCGGCCACCGCCTCGCCCGCCCACGGCTCGGTCCGGCCGAGCAGGCCGCCGCGCGACAGCACGGTGACGCGGGACCCGAGGTCGGTGAACGCGACAGCCATCTCGGTCGCGACCACTCCCCCGCCCACGATCACGAGCGACTCCGGCACGTCCTCCACCGCCGTCGCCTCGCGGCTCGTCCAGGGGTTCGCGTCGACGAGGCCGGGCACGTCCGGGAGCACGGGGACGCTCCCCGTCGCCACGATCACCGCGTGCCGGGCCGCGAGCCGTCGCGTCCGCGGGAGCCCGTCCGGGTCGGCGTCGGGCTCCTCGGCGACGACCTCGACGAGGCGCGGCCCGACGATCCGGCCCAGGCCGCGCACGAGCGTGATCCCGGCGCCCTCGACCCACGAGACCTGACCACCGTCGTCCCAGTCCGCCACCATCGCGTCGCGGCGCGCGAGGACGGCGGGGACGTCGAGCGCGTCGTCGACGCCCACCCCGGGGACGCCCCGCGCCTCGGCGCGCGCCGCGCCGGGACGCAGGAGCGTCTTCGAGGGGATGCAGGCCCAGTACGAGCACTCGCCGCCGACCAGCTCGGCCTCGACGAGCGCAACGCTCAGGCCCGTGCGCCCGGCGCGGTCGGCGGCGTTCTCCCCGACGGGTCCGCCGCCGATCACGATCACGTCGTAGGTGTCGTCGGGCGCGGTCGGCTGCTGCGGGTCGCTCGTCATGGGCCCATCCTCACGCGGTGACGCGGTCGGCGCTCAGCGGGACGTCGGCGGGCTCATCGGCGGGCTCGTCGGCGGGCTCAGGCGACGCGCGCCTCGTCGAGCCGGTCGAGGACCTGCCGGACGGTCTCGGCGACGGTCCACCGGGTCGTGTCGAGGTGCAGGCCGCCGGGGGTCTCCCGCGCCGCGGCCGCGAACTCGCCCGGCGTCCACTCCCCGTACGCCTGCTTGTGCCGGGCCGCGTCGCGCGCGGCGAGCGTCGCGGCGTCGGGCGCGAGCACGACGGCGTAGCACGGGCGGGTGCGCACGCGCGCCGTGAACCGCTCCAGGTCGGGCCCCAGCAGGATGTCCTGGACGACGGCGACCACGCCGGCCATGGCGTACGTGTCCGCGGCCTGGGCCGCGAGCCGCTGTCGCAGGTCGAGCTGGGCGCGGGCCGCGGGCGACAGGGGCGGCTCCATCGACGCCTGACCGCTCACGACGAACCGCCGGAACAGGTCGCCGCGCACGTGCGCCGCGAGCGGGAACGTCCGTGCGAGCGCCTCGGCGACGGTCGACTTGCCCGAGGCCATCGCCCCCGTGACCACGAGGACGGGCGCCGGGGTCGCCGCGGGAGCGACCGCGTCGGGTGGGGTCGGAGAGGTCATGGCGCGACCGTACGTCGCCGGCCGTGCCCACGGCGACGGGATTGCGGCGCGAGGAGTCGCCGGCGGGGCGAGACGGCAGCGCGCGCGTCGACCGGACCACCGGACGCGCGGACACCCCCGGTCCGACCGGACCGGGGGTGTCCTCGTGGGGAGCGGACGAGCGTCCCGCTAGTGCGTGACCGCCTTCTCGGCCCCCGCGCCCGTGAGCGAGCGGACCTCCATCTCGGCGAACTTCTCCGGGTGCGGCTTCTCCTTGCTGAGCAGCGTCCCGAGGATCCCCAGCAGGAACGCGAGCGGGATGGAGACGATGCCGGGGTTGCTCAGCGGGAAGATCGCGAAGTCGATGTCGGTGTTCTTGATCATCGACAGGCTCGCGCCGGTGACCGGGTCGACCTTGCCGGACACGACCGGCGAGAACGCGATGAGCACGACGCACGAGACGAGCCCGCCGTACATGCTCCACAGCGCCCCGGACGTGTTGAACCGCTTCCAGAACAGCGAGTAGAGGATCGTCGGGAGGTTCGCGCTCGCGGCGACCGCGAACGCGAGCGCCACGAGGAACGCCACGTTCTGGCCCTGGGCGAAGATGCCGCCGAGGATCGCGAGGATCCCGATGACGACGACGGTGATGCGCGCGACCTTGACCTCGCCGTCGGGCTTCACCTCGCCCCGCTTGATGACGTTGGCGTAGATGTCGTGCGCGAAGCTCGCCGCCGCGGTGATCGTCAGTCCCGCCACGACGGCGAGGATCGTCGCGAAAGCGACGGCGGAGATGAAGCCGAGCAGGATCTCCCCGCCGAGCGCGAACGCGAGCAGCGGCGCCGCCGAGTTCACTCCGCCTGGTGCGGCGCTGATCGTCTCCGGTCCCACGAGCGCCCCGGCGCCGTACCCCAGCACGAGCGTGAACAGGTAGAAGATGCCGATGAGCCAGATCGCCCAGACGACCGAGCGACGGGCCTCCTTGGCCGAGGGCACGGTGTAGAAGCGCATGAGCACGTGCGGCAGCCCGGCCGTGCCGAGCACGAGGGCCAGGGCGAGCGAGAGGAAGTCGAGCTTGGTCGTGCCTGTCGCGCCGTACTGCTTGCCCGGCTCGATGAGCGCCTCGCCGCCGGCGCCCGCCTTGTCGATCGCACCCTGGAGCAGGTCGGAGAGGTTGAAGCCGAACTTGGCGAGCACCCAGACCGTCATGACGGCGGCGCCCGCGATGAGCAGCACGGCCTTGATGATCTGCACCCACGTGGTGCCCTTCATGCCGCCGACCAGCACGTAGAGGATCATGAGCGCGCCCACGACCGCGACGACGACGCTCTGCCCCGCCGTCGAGGAGACGCCGAGCAGGAGGGCCACGAGCCCGCCCGCCCCCGCCATCTGGGCGAGCAGGTAGAAGAACACGACGGCCAGGGTCGCGAGGGCGGCCGCCATGCGCACGGGGCGCTGCTTGAGCCGGAACGACAGCACGTCGGCCATCGTGAACTTCCCGGTGTTGCGCAGCAGCTCGGCGACGAGCAGCAGCGCGACGAGCCACGCGACGAGGAACCCGATCGAGTAGAGGAAGCCGTCGTACCCGTTGATCGCGATGGCGCCGCAGATCCCGAGGAAGCTCGCCGCGGAGAGGTAGTCGCCCGCGATGGCGGTGCCGTTCTGCGGGCCGGTGAACGAGCGCCCGCCCGCGTAGTAGTCCGCGGCGGACTTGTTCTGCCGCGACGCGCGCAGCACGATGACGAGCGTCACGGCGACGAAGACGCCGAAGATCGCGACGTTGACGACCGGGTTCCCGACGTCGGTGGCCTCCGCGGCCAGGAGGTGAGCGCTCACAGCTCGTCCTCCTCGATCTCCCGGCGCAGCTCGTCGGCCGCGGCGTCGAAGCGCTTGTTGGCCCAGCGCGCGTAGATCATGGTGATCGCGAACGTGGACACGAACTGGCCGAGGCCGAAGAGCAGCCCGACCGTGATGTTCCCCCACACCCGGATGCTCATGAAGTCGTGCGCGTAGTTCGCCAGCAGGACGTAGACGAAGTACCACACGAGGAACAGCGCGGTCATCGGGAACACGAAGTTCCGGAAGCGTCTGCGCAGGTCCTGGAACTCGGGCGAGCGTTGCACGCGCTGGTAGTCGGTCTCTTCGGCGGGCCCCGTTCCGGGGCCGGCCGTCACGTCGGTCATGACGCCTCCGTTGGCTCATTCCGTGGACTGACACAGAGCCCGCACCCGCAGACGGCCACCTGTCGACGCGACCGCACGCGACGCTGCGTGCCCGGGGCGACGTTCCGCCCCCGGCACAATGTGCCGTAGATCACTTCTGTCCGCAAGAACCGGGCGCGGCCGGTCGGCCGCCGGCCCCCGACGCGTCAGACGCGCACGTACTCCAGGTCGGTGATGGCGCGGCCGGCGTTCTCGCCCTTGCGCTCGAACCCGGTGAGCACGCGGCCCTCGAAGCGCGGCGCCACGCCGCGCGGGCCGTGGACGTTGCGCAGCCCGGGCGCGGCGTCGAGAACGTCGATCATCTGCTCCGCGTACTCGGCCCAGTCGGTGGCGAGCCGGAGCGTGCCACCGGGCCGGCCGTCGTCGTCCTCCCCGGGGGCCCGCAGCACGCGCTCGGCGAGCGCCGCGAACGACGGCGTCACGAGGCGGCGCTTGTGGTGGCGTGACTTGTGCCAGGGGTCGGGGAAGAACACCCACAGCTCGTCGACGCTCCCTGCGGGCAGCGTCGTGGCCAGCAGCTCGGCCGCGTTCGCCTGGACGAGGCGCACGTTCGTCAGGTCGCGCTGGGACGCGCGCAGCACGGTCTGCGCGAGGCCCGGGGTGTAGACCTCGACGGCGAGGAAGTCGGTGCCCGGATCGCGCTCGGCCGCGGCGACCACGGCCTCGCCCTGGCCCGAGCCGATCTCCACGACGAGGCGTCCGCCGCGGCCGAAGGCGCCCACGACGTCGAGCACGTACGCCGGGTCCACCGACGTCCGCGCCACGTCACGCGGCACGTCGACGACGTAGCGGTCGCCGTACGCGTCCCACGCCCGCTGCTGACGCGGCGCCAGGCGCCCGCTGCGCCGCACGAACGACACGGGCTGGGTCCGGTAGCGCGGACGGGCGACGTCGTCCGAGAGGTCGGCCGCGTCGTCGCCGGGCGTCACGCGCGGCGCGCCGGTCAGGTGGGCGTCGAGGGTCTCGGGGGTCGGTTCGGGCACCGCACCAGGGTACGGGCGCCTCGCGCGAGGGCGTACCGCGCGAGGCGCCCTGCGGCGTCCGTCAGACGTACGACGCGTATGCCGGCAGGTCGAGGACGCCGTTGCCCGACAGCCCGAGGACGATCACCTCGGGCTCGGTCGCCGCGCGCGCGTGCGCGACCGCGGCCGCGACGGCGTGCGTCGACTCGGGCGCCGGGATGATGCCCTCGCTGCGCGCGAAGAGCGTCCCGGCGGTGAACGCCTCGTCCTGGTCGACGGCGATCGCGTCCATGAGCCCGAGGTTCACCGCGTGCGACACCATCGGCGACATGCCGTGGTAGCGCAGCCCGCCCGCGTGGATCGCCGGGGGGACGAAGTCCTTGCCGAGCGTGTGCATCTTGAGCAGCGGCGTGAGGCCCGCGACGTCACCGAAGTCGTAGCGGTACTCGCCCTGGGTCAGCGACGGGCACGCGGCGGGCTCGCACGCGACGAGCCGCGTCGTCGTGCCCTCGCGCAGGTTGCGACCCAGGAACGGGAACGTCAGGCCCGCGAGGTTGGACCCGCCGCCCGCGCACCCGAACACCACGTCGGGCGCGCCCTCGCCCGCCTCGTCGAGCTGGACGAGCGCCTCCTGGCCGATGACGCTCTGGTGCAGCATGACGTGGTTGAGCACGCTCCCCAGCGCGTAGTGCGCCGCGGGGTCCTTGGCCGCGGTCTCCACGGCCTCGCTGATCGCCATGCCGAGCGACCCGGTCGTCTCCGGGTCGGCGGCGAGCATCGCGCGCCCGGCGTCGGTGAGGTCCGACGGCGACGGGTGGCAGATCCCGCCGTAGACCTCCATCTGCGCACGGCGGTACGGCTTGGAGTCGTAGGACGCACGCACCTGCCACACCTCGACGTCGAGCCCGAGGAGCGCGCCCGCGAACGACAGCGAGGCGCCCCACTGGCCCGCGCCCGTCTCGGTCGTGAGCTTCGTCGTGCCCTCGAGCGCGTTGTAGTACGCCTGCGCGACCGCGGTGTTCGGCTTGTGCGAGCCGACCGGGCTCACGCCCTCGTACTTGTAGTAGATCCGGGCCGGGGTGCCCAGGGCCCGCTCGAGGCGTCGCGCGCGCACGAGCGGAGACGGCCGCCACAGCGCGTAGATCTCCCGGATCGTCTGCGGGATCTCGACGTAGCGCTCGGTCGTCACCTCCTGCTGGACGAGCGCGAGCGGGAACAGCGGCGCGAGGTCGTCGGGCGTGAGGGGCTCGCGCGTGCCGGGGTGCAGGTGCGGCGGCACGGGCTCGGGCAGGTCCGCGGCGAGGTTGTACCAGTGCGTCGGGACGGTCGAGGGCACCTCGGCGCCGGTCGGCTCGAGAGACCGGACGGGGACGGGAGACTGCTGTGTCGTCATTCTGGGGGCTCCAGCTCAGGTACGGCCGTTGGGCCGACGACGCGTGCTCCGGGGTCCGCCGAGGCCGCCCACGTCGTCGGGGCACGGCCGGATGAGGTCACCGGCCGTCAGGCGGCCGGCCACCAGAGGGTCACGGACGGGTACGTCACGCCGCCGACCCTACCCCGGCGTGCGCGGTCGGGACATCGCCGGCAGGGACCAGCGGCACCGGCCGAGGGACGATCGGCTCTCGCGCGCGCGAGGGCCCGGGAGATGGGATGGGACCAGGACGCCGGACGACGGCAGTGCCGGCGCAGACGGAAGGAGCCGTCATGGTCAGCAACCACGTTCCCGGCCGGTTCGAGGGCCGCACCGCGATCGTCACCGGCGCGGGCGCCGGGATCGGGCGCGCGACGGTCGAGCGGCTGCTCGCGGAGGGCGCGCGCGTCGTCGCGACGGACGTCCGGGAGGACCGCCTGGAGAAGCTCGTCGCGGACGTCGGCACGGACGCCCTCGTGACGGTCGCGGGAGACGTGAGCGCGCAGACCACGGTCGACGCGGTGGTCGCCGCCGCGGACGGCCGGGTGGACGCGCTCGCCAACGTCGCCGGGATCATGGACGGCTTCCTGCCGAGCGCCGAGGTCGACGACTCGACCTGGGACCTCGTCCTGGCCGTCAACGTCACGGCCGTCATGCGGCTCACACGCGCGGTCCTGCCGCTCATGCTCGACGCCGGGAAGGGGTCGATCGTCAACGTCGGGTCCGAGGCGGGGTCGCGCGCGTCGGCCTCCGGCACCGCCTACGCGACGTCGAAGCACGCGATCGTCGGCTTCACGAAGAGCACGGCGTTCTTCTACACCCCGCGGGGCGTGCGGGCGAACGTCGTCGCGCCCGGCGCCGTCGCGACGAGCATCGAGGCGCCCTTCCGCTCGCAGCTCGCCGGCGAGCGGCTCGGCCCGGTCATGGCGACGACCGTCCCGCCCGCCGCGAGCGCCGACGAGCTCGCCGCGGCGATCACGTGGCTGCTCTCGGACGACTCGGCCAACGTCTCCGGCGCCGTGCTGCACAGCGACGGCGGCTGGGCCGCCGTCTGACCTCGGCGCGCCGACCTCGACGCGCCCGCCGCGCGGCACGGCGGAGCGGCCCCCGGACCGTCGGGTCCGGGGGTCGCCCTCATCTCCCGCAGCGCGTGCCGTGGCGAGCGCCGCGGAACGGCGTCACCGCGTCAGGAGCGGCTCAGCCGCACGCGAGCGCGTCGAACGCGACGTCGCTCGCGAACGCGCGGCCCGCGCCGCTCGCGGCCACGTCCGCGCTGCCCGCGGCGACCTGCGTCGAGCGGACCGCGAACGCCTGGTACGCCGACGCGCCGGGCTGCACGGCCGTGATTGTGCGCTCGCCGTACGGCGTGCTCAGCGTGACGTCGACCGGCACGGTGTCGGCGTTGGTCGCGCGGACCGCGACGTACGCCGCGCCCGCCATGCACTGGCTGCGCGCCGTCGTCGAGACGACGAGGCCGTCCTGGACGGGGGCCGTCGTGAACGTGGTGACCGGCGACACGGCCGTGCCACCGCCCGCGCTCGTCGCCGTGACGACCCACGCGTGCAGGGCCCCGGCGTCGAGACCGTCCCAGGTCACACGCGCGACCTCGCCCGACGGGACGGCGACGCTCCCGATCTCCTCGGCCGGGGCGTAGAGCGCCACGGCGTCCGTCACGAGGGTGGTCGTGCGGGTCGTGAGGTCGACCGGCACCGTGAAGTCGTCCTCGAGCCCGTTGTAGCGCTTGCGGTCGTCGTACTCCGTGGCGCCGAAGTTCTCGAGCCACGGCGAGTACGTGTCGACGACGAGCTCGGAACGGTCGACGTCGAACTGGAGCAGGCGCAGGTAGCTCGACCCGAGCCGCAGGCCCTGGTCGGGCGCGTAGCCGCCGATCTCGGTGAGGCCGGCCTCCTCCGCGGTGACCTCGTAGAACTGGTAGTCCGCGAGCAGCTCGACGACCCCGTTGCCCGGCGTGCCGACGTCGCGCTTCACGTTGATCCCCACGCCGTGCTCGTGGCCGGAGAGCACGAGGAAGACGTTCGGGTTCGGCTCGACGACCTTCGAGTACAGCAGCCGCCCGTCCGGCGTGGAGAAGGGTGCCCCACGGCCGTCGGGGTTGGTGCTCGGCGCGAGGTAGTCGTGCGCGAGGAGGATCGCGTTGCGGTCGGCGAACTGCTCCAGCACGCCGTCGGCCCAGGCGGCCTCCTCGTCGGTCACGCCGTAGGAGAGGTACACCGCGACGAAGTCCAGGCCGCCGGCCGTGAACAGGTCGTAGTGGTTCTGGTTGTCGCCCTCGCGCCACGGGCCGCCGTAGGACGCGTCCTGCCACCCGGCCGACAGCGCCTCGTACCGGTCGGGGCCGTAGTACGCGTTGTAGAGCGCGCCGGGACCGTTGTCGGCGCCCGTGAGGTTGTCGTGGTTGCCCGCCAGGACGCCGTTGGGGATGCCCGCGTCGTCGAGCAGGCGCTGGGCGGACGACGAGAACTCGTACTCGCCGCGGACCTGGGCCGCCATCGCGTCGTCGGCCGGCGTGCGCGTGTAGTTCTCGACGATGTCGCCCGTGTGCGCGACGTACTCGATGCCTCGCTCGTCGGCGTTGTCGACGACCCACTGCACGAGGTCGGTGTAGGTCTTCGCCCAGACCGCGCGCTCCTCGGCGGTCTCCTGCTCGACGGCCCCCTCGGACAGGTACTGCGTGTCCGTGAAGTGGACCATCGAGAAGTCGTACGCGTCGCGGTCCGCGAACGACGTCGGCTCCTCGGTGCCGACGCCGTCGTCGATGTCGTCGGCGAACGGGTCGGTGCCGGTGACGAGGACGTGCACCGTACCCTGCGTCGCGTGCCGCGCGGACAGCGTGGCCGTGAGGCTCGTCGGCCCCTCGACGGCACCGCGCGCGGAGACGAGCGGCTCCCAGGCCGCGCCGTCCCAGACGTGGAGCGTCGCGAGGCGCTGCGGGTCGATCACGCCGTCCCAGCGGACGGTCTGCCCGGCCACGTCGCCCTCCGCCGGGATCTCGAAGCGCTGGAACGCGACGTCGGCGGCGGGCGCCGCGTCGAGCGTCGCGCCGTCGCCCGGGACGAGCGCGTCGACGTCGGCCGGGCTCTCGCCCTCGACGTGCAGCACGTCCGTGGGCACCGCGGCGGTCTCGCCCTGCGCCGCGACGACGGGCGCGCGCACGTCGGCGCGTGCGAACGTCGCCGTGACGTCGCCGCCGCCGGGGGCGCTCACGCGCGCCCCGAGCTCGACGGAGCCCTCGACCCCGGTCGTCCCGGTCGCAGGAGCGAGGTCGGTCGGGACGTCGGGGACCCCGAGGCTCGTGAAGGCGATCTCGTGCGTGCTCGCGTTGCCGAGCACGTCCGTCGCCGTGACGACGAGCGCGTGCGCCCCGGGCTCGAGGCCCGGGCCGACGAGCGCGCCCGCCTCGACGACCTCCCCGTCGAGCGTGACGGCCGGGCCCTCGAGCACGCCCGAGGCGTCCGTGAGCTCGACCGCGAGGCTGGTCGCCGTGGCGAGCTCCGCCCCGGCGGCCGGCGTGCTCGACGCGACGGCGGGGCCCGTGTTGTCCGTCGTGACCGTGCGCCGGGCCGTCGCGCCCGCCGCGGTCGAGGAGGACAGGACGTGCTCGCCGTCGGCGAGGGCGACGGTGTCGAGCTCCGCACGCAGGCCGGGCGCGGGGGCGTCGGCGGCGGGGACGACGTCGAACGTGAGGACGGCCTCGCGCGGCTTGGTCGCGCTCGATCCGCAGTCGCCGTCGCCGAGCGAGTACGACGACGCGACGTCGACCGGGGTCGCGGTGCCGTGGCTCGGCACGAGGCCGATGCCCGAGATCGCGAAGTCGTCCCGGTTGTCGCCGCACGCGGTCGGGTAGGTCCCGGTGACGAACCGGACGGTGTTGCGCCCGGCGGCCAGGTACGCGTTGGGCACGTCGACGCGCACGGTCTCGCTCACGTAGTCGCGGTCGACGAGGTCGATGCGCTGGCCGTTGACGAGCAGGTGGTTCGCGTAGCGGGCCTCGATCGAGTTCGAGCCCACGGTGAAGACGAACTGCGACGAGCCGGCGCCGAGGGTCGCGGTCGTGGTGAGGGGCGCGCCGTCGACCTCGATCCCCGTCGGGGCGTCGCCTCCGGCGGGCGGGGTCGCGAGGACGGTCCGCGTGCCGTTGAGGAGCTCGCCGTCCGCCGGGGTCAGGGCCGGCGCGCCGGGCGCGGAGTTGTTCACGGTCACGCCGCTCGTCGCGGTCTGGCCCGACGCGGTCGTGGCCGTGAGGGTGTGCGCGCCGTTCTCGAGCGTCGTCGTGTCGAGCTCCGCCGCGAGGCCGGTCGTCGCGGCGGGGTCCTGGGCGACCGTGAACGTCAGGTCGGCCGTCAGGACGCGGGACGTGTTCGTCCCGCACGAGCCGTCGCCGAACTGGTAGGTGAAACGGTTGCCGGAGCCGTCGGCGACCTCGCCGAGCAGCTCGAGCGAGACCTCGGTGAGGTCGAAGTCGTCGTAGTTCGAGCCGCACGACGTGGGGACGGCGCCCACGACGAACCGCACCGCGTTCTCCCCCTGCACGAGCAGGTCGTTCGGCACGTCGAGCGCCACACGCTCGGAGACCATGTCGCGGTCGAGGTCGAGTCGCGTGCCGTTGACGAGCACGTAGCTGCCGTAGCGCTTCTCGATCGAGTTGCTGCCGACGTCGAACAGGAGACGCGCCGTGGCGGGGGTCGCCGTGGCGCCCGCGAGCGGCCGGCCGTCGACGGCCAGCTCGCGGACCGGGTCGCCGGCCAGGACGGGCTGCGCCGTGACGGTCACCGTGCCGTCCAGGTACGTCCCGGGGGTGGGGTGGAGCACCGGCGTCCCGCTCGGCTCCTCGGCCGTCGCGGCGGCGCGCTGCGTCGGCGCGCGGTCGGCGGCCACGGCAGCCGTCACGGGGAGCGCGGTTCCCACGGCGAGGCTCGCGCCGACCACGGCGGCGAGCCCTCGGCGTCTTCTCCGGGTGCGGGGCGTGTGCACAGGCGTGCGCATCGGTGTGTCCTTTCGTCGTCGACAGGCGAAGGCACGACCGGTCCGACGTCCGCGGCGGGCGCACCCGTACCGGACCATTCCGGGCACGGGTGAACTCTCGGACGAGACGGGACGAACGCGGTCCGAACGACGGGAGACGGTCCGGTGCCCGACACGGTGACGGGGCGGACGACAGGACGCCCGGCGGAGGCGCGCGACGACGGCGGCACGGGCACGGCGGGTCCGGGACGACGCAGGCCGCCCACCCGGAGGGTGGACGGCCTGGTCAGGAAGGGTGCGCCATCAGGGACTCGAACCCCGAACCCGCTGATTAAGAGTCAGCTGCTCTGCCAATTGAGCTAATGGCGCGCGAGAGGGAACACTACCAGCGGCTGCGGGTCGTCCTGCACGAGGAGTTCCGCTCCCGCCGCCGCCCCGGTCCCTCGACCGGCACGGCTCAGGCCGCCCGCCATGCGGACGGCCCGATCGGTGGTGGTGCGCCATCAGGGACTCGAACCCCGAACCCGCTGATTAAGAGTCAGCTGCTCTGCCAATTGAGCTAATGGCGCGCGAGAGAAAACACTAGCAGCCGGGGGCGCGCCGGGAAAATCCGTTCCGCCCGCTCCCGTGTGACGTCGGCGACAGCTCCCGGGCGCCCGTCCGACGACGACCCCGCGGGACGGTTCAGAGGTACAGGCCGGTCGGGCCGTCCTCCTCGAGCTCCTGGGAGACCGCGTGCACGTCGCGCTCCCGCAGCAGCACGAGGTCCCGCCCCCCGAGCTCGACTTCCGCGCGGTCGTCCGGGTCGAACAGGACGCGGTCGCCCACCGCCACCTGGCGCACGTGCTCACCAGCGGCGACGACGACGGCCCACGCCAGACGCTTGGGGCCGACAGCCGTCGCGGGGATGACGAGGCCCGCCGAGCTCTGGCGCTCGCTCGCGTCGACCTCCGGGTCGACGAGGAGCCGGTCGTGCAGCATCCGGATCGGCAGGTCACGGGCCGCCGGCCGGGCCGAGGACGGGCGGGTCGAGGACGTAGAGGGGGCGGACGTCGTCTTGCTCACAGCCACAACGCTACCGGTGCCACGACACCTCACCTACGCTCGAACCCACACCCTGGCCGGACCGAAGGAGATCCATGTCCACGCGCCTCACCGTCGGCGACACCGCTCCCGACTTCACCCTGCCCGCCGCCGACGGCAGCACCGTCACGCTCTCCGACCTGCGCGGCAAGCACGTCGTCGTCTACTTCTACCCGGCCGCCGGCACCCCCGGCTGCACGACCGAGGCGTGCGACTTCCGCGACAGCCTCGCCTCGCTCCAGGGCGCGGGGTACTCGGTCGTCGGCGTCTCCCCCGACCCCGTGGACAAGATCGCGGCGTTCGTCGAGGCCGAGCACCTCACGTTCCCGCTCGTCTCCGACGTCGACAAGGCGGTCCTCGAGGCCTACGGCGCGTGGGGCGAGAAGAAGCTCTACGGGAAGACGGTCGTGGGCGTCATCCGCTCGACGGTCGTCGTCGACCCGGAGGGCAAGGTCGAGCTCGCCCAGTACAACGTCAAGGCGACGGGCCACGTCGCCAAGCTGCGCCGCGACCTGGGCATCGACCCCAAGTAGTCGCCGCGGTGCGAGCGCTGGGTCCCCGCACGAGCGCTGCGTCCCCGGACGCATCGACCGACCGGGGACGCAGCGCTCGCGCCGTAGAATGACCTCCGCGCGCGAGTGGCGTAACTGGCAGCCGCGCCAGGTTTAGGTCCTGGTGTCCTCGGACGTGCGGGTTCGAGTCCCGCCTCGCGCACCGTCACGTGGTCGCGTCAGTTCCGGGCGCAGGCCATGAGCAGGTTGCCGTCGGGGTCCCGGAACTGCAGGAACGAGACGCTACCGATGTCCTGCACGTCCCCGACCACCTCGACGCCGAGAGAGTCGAGGTGCGCTCGCACGGCGACGAGGTCGTCGACCCACCAGAAGAACCGCGGCGGCCCGTCGGCCGTGAAGTCGGCGACCGTGCCGTCCAGTGCGAGGCCGACCTCTCCGAGTGCCGGGAGGTCGTGGATCGTCCCGTCGTGCGCCGTCCGCCCCTCGTCGGGCAGACCGAGCAGCGCGCGGTACCACGTGACTGCTGCGGCCACGTCCCGGACGGGGACGAAGACCTGGCCGACGCGGTTGGTGAGGGGCGAGCCGTTCGTCGTCATGCCCGCACCCTAGGACCCCGAGGCGCACCGCGACAGCACCACTTCGCAGACCGCCGAGGCCCTGCGAGGGGGATTCACCCGGCCGCCAACTGGACGCCCGTCCAGTTGGACGGCTAGCCTGGGGTCAGAGCCGGTGCCCGCACCATTGCCCCCTGCCGGTGCGGGCACCGGCTTCTTCCGTCGAGGCGCATCCTGCGCGCGCACGACGGCCTCTGACCGAGACGCGAACGGCCCGGCACCTCGAGGTGCCGGGCCGTTCGCGTGCGCGCAGGCGAGTCAGGCGTCCTGCGCCGGGGTGCCGTCGTTCGCCGCGGCGATCTGGCGACGGACGTCCTCCATGTCGAGCCCCTTCACGGCGTCCACGACCTGCTTGAGCGCGGGAGCGGGGAGCGCGCCCGGCTGGGAGAAGACGAGGATGCCCTCGCGGAAGGCCATGAGCGTCGGGATCGACGTGATGTTCGCGGCGGCGGCCAGACCGCGCTCCGCCTCGGTGTCGATCTTGCCGTGCACCACGTCCGGGTTCTCCTCCGACGACGCCTCGAACACGGGGGCGAACATCTTGCACGGTCCGCACCAGTCGGCCCAGAAGTCGACGAGGACGATGTCGTTCTCCGTGATCGTCTGCTCGAAGGTGGACTCGGTGAGCGTCTGCGTGGCCATGGATGATCCTCCTGGGACGTGGGGGTGTCTGCCTCGTAGAGCAACGATCTTCGCCCACGTATTCCCCTCGCGCCTCGACCGCGGCACGCGCCGACCCCGCCCCGCGCCCGACCAGCCTCTACGCTGCCCCTGTGACGAACGCCACCGCCTCCCCTCGGCTCTCGCGCGCGACGATCGCCGGCTACGCCGCCGGCTCCGTCGGCACCGGGGGCTTCGGCACCTTGCCCGGCCTCGTGCTGCTCGTGTACCTGACCGACGCGCTCGCGGTCCCTGCCGCCGTCGCGGGACTCATCGTCACGGGGGCGAAGGTCTGGGACGTCGTCATCGACCCGTTCATCGGGTACGGCTCCGACCGCGACCTGGCCCGCACCGGCTCGCGCCGGCGCTTCATGACGATCGGCGCCCTCACGCTGCCCGTCTTCTTCGCGCTGACCTTCGCCGTCCCCGCCGCGGCTGGGCCGACCGCCGCGGCGATCTGGGTGCTCGTCGCGTTCCTCCTCGCCGCGACGTCGTTCTCCCTCTTCCAGGTCCCCTACATCGCCCTGCCGGCCGAGCTCGACCCCACCTACGACGGCCGCACACGGCTGCTCGCGTGGCGCGTCGCGGCGCTCGCCTTCGCCATCCTGCTGTTCGGCGCCGGCGGGCCCGCGCTGCGCGGGGGCGGCGACTCGACCTCGGGCTACCTCGTCATGGGCGTCGTGTCCGGCGTGGTCATCGGCGCGGGCATGCTCGTCGCCACCCGCGTCGCCCCCCGGTCCGGCCGCTCGGGCACCACGGGTGGCTCGGCGCCGGTCGCGGGCACGACGCCGCTCGCCCCCGCCGCCTCGACGTCCGCCTCGCGCGCGTGGACCCTCGCGGTCCGCGAGGCGTTCGACGCGCTGCGCCGCTCGCGGCCGTTCCGCACGCTGCTCGCCGCGTTCTTCCTCCAGGCGGTCGCCACCGGCCTCATGCTCGCGGGGGCGGCGTACGTCGCGCGGTACGTGCTGCACGACGAGGCCGCGGTGAGCTACCTCTTCGCCGCACTCATCGCGCCCGCCCTGCTCTGCATGCCGCTGTGGACGCGGCTCGCGCGCCGCGACGGGAAGGAGCGCGGGTTCGTCGTCGCCACGGCGCTCTTCGCCGTCGCCGCGCTCGGCATGGTCCCGCTCCTGTGGTCCCCCGGCGCCTGGGTGTACGTCCCGACGGCGCTCGCCGGGATCGCCTACGCGGGCATGCAGGCGCTCCCGCTCGCGATGCTCCCGGACGTCATCGCCCATGACGCACGCACGCACGGCGAGGGCCGCGGCGGGGCGTTCAGCGGCGTCTGGACCGCGGGCGAGACCACGGGCATGGCGCTCGGCGCCGCCGTGCTCTCGCTCGTCCTCGGGGTCACGGGCTACGTGTCGACGCGCGCCGGCGAGACCGTCGCGCAGCCGGACGCCGCCGTCGACGGCATCGCCCTGGCGTTCTCGGTCGTTCCCGCGGTCCTCGTGCTGGCGAGCCTCGTACCGCTCGTACGGTACGGTCTGCGCAAGGGGGACATCGACGACACAGCACCGGAGCTGCCGCGTGACCACGCCCCCACCGACCGAGCCCGCGACTGACCCGTCCTCGGAGCGCCCCGGCGGGGCGCCGACGGGCGAGGTCCCCCTGCGCACGGACGGGATCCTCGACCGGCTCGCCGCGCTCCGCGCCGCCGACGCCCCCACGCACGGGGGCCGCGTCCTGTCCTACGTCTACGACCCGGGCCTCGCCGAGCTCGACGAGCTCGCCGCCGCCGCCGCGCGCGCGGTCCAGCCCGTCAACGGCCTGGACCCGACGACCTTCACGTCGGTCGCCGTCATGGAGTCCGAGCTCGTCGCGTTCGCCCGGGGCATGCTCCGCGGACCCGTCGCGGGGCCGGACGCGGTCGTGGGCTCGGTGACCTCCGGTGGCACCGAGAGCTGCCTGCTCGCGGTGAAGATCGCCCGCGACGCCGCGCGCGCGGCCCGGCCCGGCGTACGCCCCCGCGTCGTCGCGCCGGTGAGCGTGCACGCGGCGTTCCGCAAGGCCGCGCAGTACCTCGACGTCGACCTCACGCTCGTGCCGGTCGACCCCGCGACCGGGACCCTCGCGGCCGCCGACCTCGTCGCGGAGCTCGACGGCCCGGAGGTCGCGCTGGTCGTCGTGTCCGCACCGTCGTACCCGCACGGCGTCGTCGACCCGGTCGCCGACGTCGCCGCCGCCGCCTCCGCGCGCGGCGTGCCGGTGCACGTGGACGCGTGCGTCGGCGGGTGGGTCCTGCCGTTCTGGGAGGGCGCGGGCGGCGAGCCGGTGCCGGCCTTCGACTTCTCGGTGCCCGGCGTGACGAGCATCTCCGCCGACGTGCACAAGTACGGCTACGCGCCCAAGGGCACGTCGGTCCTGCTCGTCCGCGGCCGCGACCGCCAGCGCCGCCAGTTCTTCGCGACCACGGGCTGGCCCGGCTATCCGGTGGTCAACCCGACGACGTCGGGCTCGCGCTCGGGGGCCCCGCTCGCGGCGGCGTGGGCGGTGAGCCAGGCCCTCGGCACGGCCGGGTACACGGCCCTCACCGCGCGCTGCGTGCGGGCGACCCGGGCCCTGCGCGAGGCGATCGACGGGATCGACGGGCTGCGCGTCGTCGGCCACCCGACCGGTCCCCTGGTCGCGGTGGCCTGCGACGAGTCCGTCCCGGCCGCGCGGCAGGTCGACCCGCACCACTGGGCCGACGCCGTCCGGTTACTCGGGTGGGTCCTCCAGCCGCAGCCGGGGCTCGCGCAGGACGACGGCACTCACCTGCCGCACACGACCCACCTCACGGTCACCCCGGTGACGGAGGCCGGCCTCGACGACCTCGTGGCGGCGCTCGTCCAGGGCGCCGACGTCGTGCGCGGCGAGCCACGCCCGGACGTGAGCGCCGTCCTCGGCGCCCTCGCCGGGGCCTTCACCGCGGCGCCGGGCGACGCCCGGGCGGAGCCCACCGCGGACGCCGTCTGGGGGGCGCTGCTCGCGGCGCTCGCCGCGGACGACGGGGAGCGCCGCGGCACGAGCCGCTCCGTCCTGCCCGACCGGCTCGCACCGCTCATGGCGGTCATGGAGGTGCTGCCGGCGCCCGTCGCAGAGCGCGCCCTCGTCGAGATCGTCGCGCGGGTCGCCGAGCCGCCCTCCGAGCCCGGCGCGCCGTGAGCGGACTCGCCCCGTCGCACCGCACGGGGTAGAACAGTCGCGTGACCGACACCGCCGACTTCACGCCCGACGACTTCTCCCACGAGAACCCGCGACCCGCGGGCTGGCTCAGCCCGGAGGAGATCGCGGTGGCACGCGCGCAGCTCCCGCTCGTCTACGTCGACGCCGTCCCGGTGCGGGTCGACGACTCGGGGGACGTCGTCGCCGTCGGGCTCCTGCTGCGCGTGACGCCCGAGGGCATGATGACGCGCGCCCTCGTCTCGGGCCGCGTCATGTTCCACGAGCGCATCCGCGACGCCCTGCTGCGGCACATCGAGAAGGACCTCGGCCCGGTCGCGCTCCCCCAGGTCCCCGCGTCGCCGCAGCCGTTCACGGTCGCCGAGTACTTCCCGACGCCCGGCATCACCTCCTACCACGACCCCCGCCAGCACGCGGTGTCCCTCGCGTACGTCGTCCCGGTGACGGGCGACTGCCGCCCGCAGCAGAACGCGCTCGAGCTCGCGTGGCTCACGCCCGAGCAGGCGTGCAGCGACGAGGTGCAGCTCGAGATGCGCGGCGGCCAGGGGGTGCTGCTGCGCCAGGCGATGGCATACGTGGGCCGCCTCCCGTGACGGGTGCACCCCGCGTCCCGGCGGCCGGACGCCGGGTCGCCGTCGCGCGGGTGCTCCACGCGCTCGTGGCGCTCGCCGCGCTCACGGGCGTCGTCATGGAGCTCGTCATCGCGCTCGTCGACGGACCCGGCACCGCACCGAGCCAGGCCGAGCGCCTCGTGCGTCTCTTCTCCTACTTCACGATCCAGTCGAACCTGCTCGTCGGGGTCGCCTCGCTCCTCCTCGCGGTGCGGCCCGAGCGCGACGGCCCGGTGTTCCGCGTCGCCCACCTCGACGCGCTGCTGTGCATCGCCGTCACCGGCATCGTCTACAACACCGTGCTCCGCGGCCTCGCCGAGCTGAGCGCCGCCGGCCAGGTCTCGAACCTGCTCCTGCACCTGCTCGCGCCCGTGCTCGCGGTCGCCGCGTGGCTCCTCGTCGGGCCGCGCCCCCGGGTCGACGCCGCGACGGTGTGGTGGTCGGTCGCCTACCCCCTCGCGTGGATCGCGTACACGTTCGTCCGAGGCGCCGTCGTCGGCTGGTACCCCTACCCCTTCCTCGACGTGGCGGCCTTGGGGCTCGCGCGATCCCTGGTCAACACCGCGGTCGTCGCCGTCGTCTTCCTCCTCCTCGCGTGGCTCGTGCGCCTCGTCGACGCGCGGCTGCGCCCGGCCCCCTGACGCGCTCGCCCCGCTGCCTCCGACTCCGCCCCCGATCCCGCGCGACCCGGGCAGGGGCGACCTCGCGACGCCCAGGACCAACGGCCCCCGACCTCCGTCCGCTCGGCCCTGGGTCGGGCGTCCCCCTGCCCGGACGCTGGAGGGAGGGGACCCGTCCGGTCCGGACGGGCGGACGACGAAGGGGCGCGCCATGGATGCCGCAGTGGTCTACGAGTCGATGTACGGGAACAGCGAGCGGGTCGCGCAGGCCGTCGCCGAGGGGCTGAGCGAGACGGTCCGCGTCATGGTGGTCGACGTGACCGACCCGGCGGCGAGCCCCGACGCGCTCCGGCACATGGGGCTCGTGGTCGCCGGCGGCCCCACCCACGCGTTCGGCATGACCCGGCCGGCGACGCGCGCGGAGGCGGTGCAGCGCGCGAGCGGCGACGTGTCCGACCGCGCGACGGGCCTGCGCGAGTGGGTCGAGTCCGTCCCGCGCCAGGAGGAGACGCGCCTCGCCGCGACGTTCGACACGCGCGTCACCAAGGTCAAGCCGCTGCCCGGCTCCGCCGCCCGCGGGGCGGCCAAGGTGCTGCGCCGCGCGGGCTTCCGCCTGGTCGCTCCCCCGGCGTCGTTCTACGTCGGCGACGTCGAGGGCCCGCTCGACGACGGCGAGCTCGACCGCGCGCGGGCGTGGGGCCGTGCGCTGGGCAGGCTCCTCGTCCCGGCGGGCAGCCCGGTCGAGGGCCGCTGAGAGAGCGGCTCGCGGGGTCGGAGCGGACCGCCGGCCCCGGTCAGCCCGCGAGCTCGAGCCGCGGCCAGTCCTCGAGGTCCTCGCGCATGCGCCGGTCGTGCGTCGCCACGACGACGGCCGCGGGCGTGACCCGCAGCGCCTGCGTGAGCTCGTCGACGAGGTCGATCGAGAGATGGTTGGTCGGCTCGTCGAGGATGAGCACGTGCGGCGCGGCCAGGAGCGCCCGGGCGAGGTCGAACCGGCGCCGCTGCCCCGCGGACAGCTCGCGCAGCGGACGTTCCAGGTCCTCCTCGGTGAGCAGGCCGAGGAAGGCGACCGGCACGAGGTGGTCCGGGTCCAGCCGGTTCGCGTCGAGGAGCTCGAGGGCCTCGCGCGCGTACTCGTCGAACCCGGTGCGGTCCTCCGCCTCGGGGGGCAGCGCCGGGCCCTCCTGCGCGACGACGCCGAGCCGCGCGCCGTCGACCACGGACCGCGTGCCCCGGTCCAGGACGACGAGGCCCGCGAGCGCCGCGAGGAACGTCGACTTGCCGCTCCCGTTCGGGCCGGTGACGAGGAGCCGCCCGCTGGGCGGGAGCGCGACCCGCGTCCCGGGCAGGTCGAGGCGCGCGCCGCCGTCGGGCCCGACGCGCGGGCTGCGCAGCTCGAGCACGGGGTCCCCCGGGTCCCAGCCGGGCGACATCGCGGGGAGCTCGGGGAAGACGAGCTGGAGCGGCGGCACCGGGACCTCGACGGCCTCCGCCTCGAGCTGCTGGAGTCGCCGGTCGGCGGCCTTGACGTGGATGCGGGCGCGCGTGGCGCGGCGGTGCTTCTGGCTGCCCTTGGGCGGGCGCCACTCGTCGGACAGGCCCTCGTACGACGCGTCGAGCACCGCGGCGAGCTTCTCCGCACGCTTCTGCTCCGCGCGGAAGCGCTGCCGCCAGCGGTGCAGCGCCTGGTTCTTGGCGAACCGGTAGGACAGGTAGCCCGGCTGCCCGTAGAGCACCGGCTTCCCGTCCATCGCCGGGTCGAGGTCGAGGATCTCGGTCGCGACGTCGTCGAGGAGCTGCCGGTCGTGCGTGACCATGACCACGCCGCCGCGCCACGCGACGAGCTCGCCGGTGAGGAAGTCGATCCCGCCGGTGTCGAGGTGGTTGGTCGGCTCGTCGAGGAGGAGCAGGTCGGCGCGCTCGGCCAGCCGGCACGCGAGCCGCACGCGGTAGCGCTCGCCGACGGACAGCGTCGCGAGCTCGCGGTCCCGGTCCCGGCACGCGCCGAGCCGCGACAGCGCGACGTCGACGCGGCGGTCGGCGTCCCACACGGCGAGGTGCTCGGCCCGCGCGAGGATCTCCGTGAGCTCGGCGAGGTCCCCGGCCTCGTGGTCGAAGTCCCGCGCCGCCGCCTCGAGCTCCGCGGCGACCGCGCGCAGCCCGCTGAGCGTCGCGGCGACGAGCGTGCCGACCGTCTGGCCGGGCTCGATCGCGAGCTCCTGCTCGACGAGCGCGAGCGAGCCCGCGCGGCGGACCTCGCCGCGGCTGGGGGTCAGGTCGCCCGAGAGCACGTGCAGCAGCGTCGACTTGCCCGTGCCGTTCTCCCCCACGACGCCCAGCCGCGTCCCTCCGGCGACGCGCAGGCTCACGCCGTCGAGGACGAGACGTCCGGGGTAGGCGAAGGCGAGGTCGTCGGCGGCGAGATGCACGCGGACCACCTTATGTTCCGCGTGGTCGATCCCCTGCGTGGCGAGACCGGCCTCCCGCGCGGCGGACTCGGCCGGACCGGCCGTCCCCGTGGGCGGGGTACGGTCGTGAGCATGACCGACCTCGCGCCCACCGGAGCGGCCGGGCGTCGCCCCGGGCTCGTCCTGCTCGCGGCGCTCGCCGACGTCGCCTGCGTCCTGGCGCTCGCGAGCGGCGGCCTCGCGACGCACTCCGCCGACGAGGGCATGGCCCGGCTGCTCGTCGTCGCCTGGCCGTTCGCGGCGGGCGCCGCGCTGGGCTGGCTCGTCACGCGCGCGTGGCGCCGCCCGTGGGCCCTGTGGCCGGCGGGAGTGGTCGTCTGGGGCTGCGCCTGGGCGCTCGGCGTCCTCCTGCGCGTCCTCACCGGCCAGGGCGTCGCCCCGGCGTTCCAGCTCGTGTCCTTCGGGTTCCTGGCGGTGACGATGCTGGGCTGGCGCGGCGTGGTCGCGCTCGTCGGCGTGCTCCGGCCGGGCGACCGGCGCCGCCGCGCACGCGACCTCGCCGGCGGCCCGCTACCGCGCTGACAGGGCGGCGACGACGTCCGGGGCGAGCGCGCGGAACGCCTTGCCGCGGTGGCTGATCGCGTTCTTCTCCGCCGGGCTCAGCTCGGCCGCGGACCGGACGCCGTCCTCGACGCCGCCCGGCTGCTCGTCCGGCAGCAGGATCGGGTCGTATCCGAACCCGTTGGCCCCACGCGGTGCGGTGAGCAGCGCCCCGCGCATCTCGCCCGTCCGCACCACCTCGGTGCCGTCCGGCGTGACGAGCGCCGCCGCGCACACGAAGCCCGCTGCGCGGTGCTCGGCGCGCACGTCGCCGAGCTGGGCGAGCAGGAGCTCGAGGTTCGCGACGTCGTCGCCGTGCCGCCCGGCCCAGCGCGCCGAGAAGATCCCGGGGGCGCCGCCGAGCACGTCGACGGCGAGCCCCGAGTCGTCGGCGACCGCCGGCAGGCCCGTCGCCGCGACGAGCGCCCGCGCCTTGATGAGCGCGTTCTCGGCGAACGTCACCCCGTCCTCGACGGGCTCGGGCGCGCCGACGTCGCCGGCCCCGACGATCGCCTCGGGCGCGAGCTCGAGTCCCGGGTGCGCGTCGAGCTCTGCGGCCAGGATGGCGCGCAGCTCGGCGATCTTGCCCGGGTTGTGCGTCGCGAGGACCAGGCGCGCGCCGTCGGGCACGACGACGCCCGCCGCCTCGGGCGCGCCGCTCACCGCGCGTCCGCCGCGAGCGCCGCGCGCTGGATCGCGGTGAGGTCGGCGGTGCCCGCGACCGCGAGGTCGAGCAGCGCGTCGAGCTCGGCGCGGTCGAACGGGGCGTGCTCGGCCGTGCCCTGCACCTCCACGAACGTGCCAGAGCCCGTGACGACGACGTTCATGTCCGTCTCGGCGCGGACGTCCTCGACGTAGGGGAGGTCGAGCATGGGCGTGCCGTCGATGATCCCGACGCTCACGGCGGCGACGGAGTCGGTCAGCACGGGCTTGCCACCCTTGACGTGGCCGTGCCGCTGGCCCCACGCGACCGCGTCCGCGAGCGCCACGTAGGCTCCCGTGATGGCGGCGGTGCGCGTGCCGCCGTCGGCCTGGAGGACGTCGCAGTCGAGCACGATCGTGTTCTCGCCGAGCGCCGAGACGTCGATGATCGCGCGCAGGGACCGCCCGATGAGGCGCGAGATCTCGTGCGTGCGACCGCCGATCTTGCCCTTGACCGACTCGCGCTGGCTGCGCTCGTTGGTCGCGCGCGGCAGCATCGCGTACTCGGCGGTGACCCAGCCTTCGCCCGACCCCTTGCGCCAGCGCGGCACGCCTTCCGTGAACGACGCCGCGCACAGCACGCGCGTGCGGCCGAACTCGACGAGCACGCTCCCCTCGGCCTGGTCGAGCCAGTGGCGGGTGATGGTCACGGGGCGGAGCTGGTCGGGCGTGCGGCCGTCGGCGCGCACGACCGCGGAAGAGGCAGGGGTGGTCATGCGGCCACCTTACCGACCAGCCGCCACCCGCTCAGTGCAGGAGATCGCCCGCCGATCGGCCTGGGGCGCGGCTCTTTCCTACACTCACGGTCAGAGGTCGAAGACGGCGCCCGTGGTGGCGACGTCGACCGGGCCCGCGTACGTCTCGCGGGCCTCAGCGCGCGAGCGCTCGGGGTCGTTCCACGCGGGGAGGTGCGTCAGCACCAGCCGGCGCACGCCGGCCGCCGTCGCGACCTCGCCCGCCCGGCGTCCCGTGAGGTGGATGCCGCGCTCGACGCCGTCGTCGCGGCCCTCGTGGAACGCAGCCTCGGAGAGCAGCAGGTCGGCGTCCCGCGCGAGCTCGACGACGCCGTCGCACGCGTCGGTGTCGCCCGTGTAGGCGAGCACGGCCCGCTCGCCCGGCCGCAGCGACGACGGCCCCGTCACGCGCACGCCGTACGCCTCGACGGGGTGGAACACCCGGTACGGCTCCAGCGTGAGCGGTCCCACCTGCACGGGCGCGTCCGGGTCCCAGACCCGCACGTCGAGCTCCTCGCTCATCCCGTCGCCCGGCTCGGCCCCGTACGCCGCCTCGATGCGCCCGGCCGTCCCCGCCGGACCGAGCACCGTCAGCCGGCTCGGCACCCCGGTCCGGGTCGAGCCGCGCTCGGGGTGGTAGCGCAGGTAGACGTACAGCCCGCAGACGTCGACGAAGTGGTCGGGGTGCAGGTGCGACAGCGCGACGGCGTCGAGGTCGAGCGGGTCCACGAACCGCTGGAGCGCGCCCAGCGCCCCGTTGCCGAGGTCGAGCACGACGTTCCAGTCGCGCGCCTCGAACCCCGCGGCGGCGGCCTCGGCGGCCGGGACCTGCACGAGGTACGACGACGCGGGCGACTCCGGCCCGGCGAACGACCCCGAGCACCCGACCGTGACGAGGCGCATCAGGCGGCCTCCACGCTGAGCACCTCGGGGCCGAGGAAGCGGCGCGCCAGGTGCTCGAACGGCTCCGCGCTCCCCGTCGCGAGGAAGCGGTGCTGCGGCGTCCCCGCGTCGCGCGAGCGCTCGAGGTCGTGCGCGACGAGCGTGCGGTAGACGTCCTTGGCGGTCTCCTCCGCGCTCGACACGAGCGTGACCTCCTCGCCCATGACGTAGGAGATCGCGCCCGTCAGGAGCGGGTAGTGCGTGCACCCGAGCACGAGCGTGTCGACGCCCGCCGCCTTGACCGGGTCGAGGTACTCGTGCGCCACGCGCAGGACCTCGGGGCCGGAGGTGATGCCCTGCTCGATGAGCGGCACGAACGCCGGGCACGCCTGCGACGTCACCTCGATGCCCGGGGCGACCGCGAACGCGTCCTCGTAGGCGCGCGAGTCCACCGTCGCCTTGGTCCCGATCACGCCGATGCGCCCGGATCGCGTCGCGAGCACCGCGCGGCGCGCGGCCGGCAGGATCACCTCGACGACCGGGATGCCGCGGCGCACCGTGTACCGCTCGCGCGCGTCCGGGAGCGCGACCGCCGTCGCCGAGTTGCACGCGATGACGAGCATCTTCACGCCGTCGTCGACGAGCTGGTCCATCACCGCGAGCGCCATCGCGCGCACGGCGGCGAGCGGCTTGGGACCGTACGGGCTGTTCGCCGTGTCCCCGAGGTAGAGCAGGGACTCGTTCGGAAGCTGGTCGAGGATCGAACGGGCGACGGTCAGGCCGCCCACGCCCGAGTCGAAGATCCCGATGGGAGCGTCGTTCACCCGCCCGAGCCTACTGGCGCGCCCGCGCGCGGGGCGTACCGAACCGCGGGTCCCGCCTGTGGCAGCGCCCACAGGATGGCTGCCCCTCGGCCCGCCCCTCGGGGCCGAGGCTCAGGACCCTCCGCCGCGCCCCGTCCTGAGGTCGGCGAGCATGCCGTCCACGAGCGACTCCTGGAGCAGGCCCGTCAGCAGGAACACGCTCACGAGGAAGCGGCGTGGCGCGCCGCCCACCTCGCCGTCGTCCGGGCCGTCGTCGCCCTCGCGGTCCAGCTCGTCGTACAGCCCCTCGACCTGCTCGTCGGTCCGCAGCCCGAGGCGCTCGGCGAGCACGAGGCGCACATCCGTCAGCGCCCCCGCGACGTCCTCGGCCTCGTCGCGGGCGACGGCGAACGGGGCTGCCTCGGCGGGCTCCGCGTCCACGAGCAGGCGCGCCAGCCGCACCAGCCGCGCGACCTTGCGCGCGGCCAGGTCGTCCTGCGTGAACCGCCGGAACTCGGCCGCCACCTCGACGTCGTCCGACGCGTCCGGGAGCAGACGCCGCACCGCCGGGTCCGGCGGCGGCGTCGCGTCCGAGACGTGCCCGCCGGGCACCGGGCCCGTCCAGCCGGGCGGTGACCACGCGTCGTCGGGCCCGGACGGCCCGGGCTCCCCCGGTGCCCGCCCCGGCACGCCCTCCTGGAGCATCTGCGCGACGTCGCCCGCGAGCTGGGCCAGCACGATCCGCTCCGACGGTTCGAGCTCCGCGACGTACCCGTGCGCCTCGGCGCGGAACGGCCTCACTGCTCGCCGTCCTTCTGGAGCGTCGCCCACAGCCCGAACGAGTGCATCGCCTGCACGTCCACCTCCATGCGCTCCCGGTCGCCCGTCGACACGACGGCGCGACCTTCCTGGTGCACCTGCAGCATGAGCTCGTGGGCGCGCTCCGCGGCGTACCCGAAGTAGGACTCGAACACGTACGCGACGTAGCTCATGAGGTTGACCGGGTCGTTCCACACGAGCGTCACCCACGGGCTGTCGGGGAGGACGGTCTCGTCGACCCGGGTCGCCTCCTCGGGCACGGTCACGGACGCCCGCGCGCCGACGGCGCGGGTGAAGATCGGCTGGGGGCTCACGCCACCACTGTATTCGTGGGCCTGTCGACGCCCACGTCGCCGACGGCTGCCCTACCGTATTCCGCATGAGCCTCGCCGACCCGGGCAGCGTCGCCCTCTCCCCCACCGACAGCGCTGCCTCGCCGCAGGTCGGCACGCAGCGGCCGCCCTACCAGCCGACCGCCTCGACCGCGCTCCTCACCGACCGGTACGAGCTGACGATGCTCCAGGCCGCGCTCGCGGACGGCACCGCCGACCGGCACTGCCTGTTCGAGGTCTTCACGCGCCGTCTGCCCTCCGGGCGCCGGTACGGGGTGCTCGCCGGGACCGGCCGCGTCCTCGAGGCGCTCTCGTCGTTCCGCTTCGGGGCCGAGGAGCTCGACTGGCTGCACGCCCAGTCCGTCGTCGACGACCGCACCCTCGAGTTCCTCGCCGGCTACCGCTTCACGGGCACGATCTCCGGGTACGCCGAGGGCGAGGTCTTCTTCCCGCAGTCGCCCGTCATGACCGTCGAGGGCACCTTCGCCGAGGCGGTCCTGCTCGAGACCCTCGTGCTGTCGATCCTCAACTACGACTCCGCCGTCGCGTCCGCCGCCTCGCGCATGACGAGCGCCGCCGTCGAGCGCCCGTGCCTCGAGATGGGTGCGCGGCGTGCGCACGAGCAGGCCGCCGTCGCCGCAGCACGCGCCGCCGTGGTCGGCGGGTTCGCCGGGACGTCGAACCTCGAGGCGGGACGCCGGTACGGGCTCGCGACCATTGGCACCGCCGCGCACGCCTTCACGCTCCTGCACGACGACGAGGAGTCGGCCTTCGCGTCGCAGGTCGCCTCGCTCGGGCCCGGGACCACGCTCCTCGTCGACACCTACGACGTGCGCAAGGGCGTCCAGAACGCGGTGCGCGCCGCCGGTGGACGGCTCGGCGCGGTCCGCCTCGACTCGGGCGACCTCGGCGTCCTCGCCGTCGAGGTGCGCCGCCAGCTCGACTCCCTCGGCGCGCACGACACGAAGATCACCGTGACGTCCGACCTCGACGAGTACGCCATCGCGTCGCTCGCCGCCGCCCCGGTCGACTCCTACGGCGTCGGCACGTCGCTCGTGACCGGCTCCGGCGCGCCGACGTGCGGCATGGTCTACAAGCTCGTCGCCCGCGCCGACTCCACCGGCGTGCTCCAGCCCGTCGCCAAGGCGTCCACGGCCAAGACCAGCACCGGCGGGCGCAAGGTCGCGGCACGCCGGTACGACGTCGACGGGCGCGCGGTCGAGGAGGTCGTCGTCACCGGCGCCGACCTCCCCGTCCAGGAGTGGGAGCCCGACGACGGCGACCTGCGGCCCCTGCAGGTGCCGCTCGTCGTCGACGGCGCGGTCGACTCGCGCTGGGTCGGGTCCTACGGCGTCCAGAACGCCGCGCACCGCCACCGCGAGGCCCGCGCGGAGCTGCCCCGCGGCGCCCGCCGACTCTCCGCCGGCGACCCCGCCATCCCGACGGTCGTGCACACGCTCCCCTGACCTGCGGTGCTCGGCCGGCCGACGGGGTGACGCGACGACGTACCGCGACGCGGCGGCTGACGGCGAGGCCCCGTGAGGTGGGCTCGGCTCAACCCCTTCCGGTCGCCCTCAGGCTTCGCTAGCATCGTCGCTGGCCGATTCGTTAAGGACGCGCACTAATGGAGGTGCCGGACGAGTCGGAGGTAGGGGTTGAGCATGAAGACGTCCCTCAAGGCAGCCGTCGTCGCCCTCGTGGTGGCGGCGTCGCTCCTTTCCGGCGCGAGCACCGCGTCCGCCAACGTGAACGCGTACCCCGACACGAGCTGCTCGGCAGCGTCGGGCGGTTCATGGGTCGCCGGGACCTCGAAGTACAGCGTGAGCATCTGGGCCCCGGGGCGGAGCCGGATCGGTTCCCCGTCGGGCAGCTACAACTGGGGGACCTCCACCACGAAGACCTACCGCTACAACGCCTACGGCATCCGCTCGGGCGAGTGGCTCGTGTGGGGTGGCGGATCGACCCTGTCCATCGCCAAGGGCTGCATCTACTGATGCACCGTCCGCCACGACGGCTGCCCGGGATCCTCGGATCCCGGGCAGCCCGGCGGTTCGGGAACCGCCTGCCCGCGACGATCGGGGCGTGCGCTCTGCTCCTCTCCGTCGCGGCGTGCGCTGCCGGCCCGGGCCCCGTCGAGCCGACGCGCACGACGGCTTACGAGCGCCCGGCATGGATGGACGAACAGCTCGCCGAGGACGCCCGCCTGGTCGCTCGACAGTCCCGCTGCCTCACGGACCGGGGCGTCGAGTTCCAGACGGACGAGCTCGGCGGCTTCTACGCGGTCGACCCGGCCCTCGCCACGGCACTCGACGACGCGCTCGACGAGTGCACCCGATCCATCCTCGGAGCCGCGTACCGCGCCCCGTTGACCACGAGCCAGCTCCACGGCCTCTACGAGCGCCAGCTCGACACGAGGGAGTGCCTGCTCGCCCAGGGCTACTCGATCCCCGAACCCGTCAGCGAGTCCGACTTCGTCGAGTCGCAAGGAATGGCGTGGAGCGCCTACGAGGCGTTCGTCGAAGCCCTCGGCACGCTGCCCGTCGAACGCGCCGAGGCCGAGCAGGTGCGGATCAACGCCGCGTGCCCGCAACCCGGACTCGTCGGGCTGTGATCGCGGCGCCGACCGCTGCCGGCCGCGACTCCCCGGCAGGGTGCCGCGTCCACGAGCGGCCTCATCGCTTGCCGACGAACCAGCCGCGGACGGTCGCGACGCGGGCGTCGAGCTGCTCGACGGTCGCGAGCGGCACCTCGGGTCCGCCGCAGCGGCGGCGCAGCTCGGTGTGCACCGAGCCGTGCGGCTGCCCGCTGCGGCGCGACCACGCGGACACGAGCTGCTGGAGCTCCTTGCGGAGCTCGGCCGCCCGACGGTGGTCCATCTCGGAGCGCTCGCGCTCCGCCGACTGCGTGGTCTTCGAGCGGGCGCTGAGCTGGTCGGCCTGACGCTGGCGCAGCAGCGTGGTGACCTGGTCCGCGTCGAGGAGGCCGGGGAGACCGAGGAAGTCGAGCTCCTCGTCCGACCCGACGTCCGCGCCCGTGCCGAACTCGCCGCCGTCGAACAGCACGCGGTCGAACGAGGCCTGCGCCTCGAGCGCCTCGAACGAGCCCTGGACGAGCTCGCCCGACGCCTTGTCCTCCCGGTTCGCCTCCGCCAGCAGCGCGTCCTCGGGGTTGAAGCCCTCGCCCTGCTCCTCTGCGGTGAGCGGGCGGTCGAGCGCGTGGTCGCGCTCGATCTCGAGCCCGTTCGCGAGCTCCAGAAGGTGCGGGACGCTCGGCAGGAACACCGACGCGGTCTCGCCGCGCTTGCGCGCCCGCACGAACCGTCCGACCGCCTGCGCGAAGAACAGCGGGGTCGCCGTCGAGGTTGCGTACACGCCGACGGCGAGGCGCGGGACGTCCACGCCCTCCGACACCATGCGCACGGCGACCATCCAGCGGCCGTCGCCGTCGGAGAACTCCTCGATGCGGCTGCTCGCCCCGTCGTCGTCGGAGAGGACGACCGTCGGTGACTTCCCCGTGATGCGGGCGAGGTGGCCCGCGTAGGCGCGGGCGTCGGTCTGGTCGGTCGCGATGACCAGTCCCCCGGCGTCGGGGATCGCCCGTCGTACCTCGGTGAGCCGCTTGTCGGCGGCCGCGAGGACCGACGGGATCCACTCCCCGTTCGGGTCGAGGGCGGTGCGCCACGCCTGGCCCGTCATGTCCTTGGTGAGCGCCTCGCCGAGACGCGCGCTCACCTCGTCGCCGGCCTTGGTGCGCCAGCGCATGTTCCCCGAGTACGACAGGAACAGCACCGGCCGGACGACGTGGTCGCGGAGCGCGTCGCCGTAGCCGTACGTGTAGTCCGCGCGCGAGCGGCGGATGCCGTCAGGCCCGCGCTCGTACTCGACGAACGGGATCGCGGCGGTGTCGGAGCGGAACGGCGTGCCGGTGAGCGCGAGGCGGCGCGTCGCGTCCTCGAACGCCTCGCGCACGGCGTCGCCCCACGACAGCGCGTCGCCGCCGTGGTGCACCTCGTCGAGGATGACGAGCGTGCGGTCGGCGGTCGTCCGTGCCGCGTGCAGAGCAGGCTTCGCGGCGATCTGCGCGTAGGTCAGCGCGACACCGTCGTAGTGGGCGCCGTGCCGACCCTGGCTGTTGCGGAAGTTGGGGTCGATGCGGATGCCGACGCGCGCGGCGGCGTCGGCCCACTGGTGCTTGAGGTGCTCGGTCGGCGCGACGACCGTCACCCGCCGCACCACGCCCTGCTCCAGGAGCTCGGTCGCGACGCGCAGCGCGAACGTCGTCTTGCCCGCGCCGGGGGTCGCGACGGCGAGGAAGTCGCGCGGCGCGCGCGTGCGGTAGAGCTCGAGAGCCTCCGCCTGCCACGCGCGCAGCTTCGACGCCGAGCCCCACGGGGCACGTCGCGGGAACGCGGGCGAGAGGTGGGAGGCCGCCGCCGACGACGGGCTCTGCGGCGCAGGCGGGGTGGTCCTGCTACGGGTGTCGGGGACGGAGTGACCGGTGGACGTCGTGTGGTGCTCCCCGCTCACTTGCCGGAGTCACCCTCGCCGTCCTGCGGGTCCCGCAGACCCTCGTAGATCTCCTTGCACGTGGGGCACACGGGGAACTTGTTCGGGTCACGTCCGGGCACCCACACCTTGCCGCAGAGCGCGATCACCGGCTTGCCGGAGAGCGCGGACTCCATGATCTTCTCCTTGCGCACGTAGTGCGCGAAGCGCTCGTGGTCGCCCGGCTCGGTCTGCTCGCGCGTCTCCTCGCGCTCGAGCACCCCGGTCGACGTGCCGGTCGTCGGCTCGGTCGCGGGGTTCCGGAACGGGTCCTGGGGACCCCCGGGGGGCGTGCTCGCACGGAGTTCGATCATGGAGGGAAGTCTACGTCGGTGCGCCGACACCCGTGCGGCGCGGCGTCGTTCCGCGAGTGCCGCGAACCGCCCCGCCCGGGCGACGAGAAGAGCCCGCCGGCGCGGCGGTCCAGGGGCGTGGACCGCCGCGCCGGCGGGCGGCTGTGCCTCGCGGGCGACGGCCCGCGAGAGTTCATCGACAGATCGGCTACAGGCCCTGCCAGTCGGGCTTGGACGCGTACGTCTGGCGGTAGTAGTCCCCGAGCTGGAGGCGCGAGGCCGCCGCGTCGTCGACCAGCACCGTGGCGTGCGGGTGCATCTGCATGATCGTCGCGGGCCACAACGCCGAGATCGGACCCTCCACGAGCTGGTGCACCGCCTCCGCCTTGCCCTTGCCCGTGGCCAGCAGCACCAGGTGCCGCGCCGACATGATCGTGGCCAGCCCCTGCGTCAGGCAGTGCCGCGGCACCTGGTCCACGTCGTCACCGAAGAACCGCGCGTTGTCCTCACG
>NZ_LUAZ01000093.1:0-4577 GCF_001647255.1 Cellulosimicrobium sp. I38E | reverse complement strand
GCGGCGGCGATCACTTGGGGGTCGTGGGGGTCGAGGAAGACGGCGCGTTGGGAGGCGAGGAGGTCGTGCTCGTCCTGGACGGCGGCGGCTTCGGTGACCTTGTCGGCGTCGTAGAGGACGAGGCCGAGGTAGCGCAGGCGTCCGACGCAGGTCTCGGAGCACACGGTGGGCAGGCCGACCTCGATGCGGGGGTAGCACAGGGTGCACTTCTCGGCCTTGCCGGTCTTGTGGTTGAAGTAGACCTTCTTGTAGGGGCAGCCGGTGACGCACATGCGCCAGCCGCGGCACTGGTCCTGGTCCACGAGGACGATGCCGTCCTCGGCCCGCTTGTACATGGCCCCCGAGGGGCAGGACGCGACGCAGGCGGGGTTGAGGCAGTGCTCGCAGATGCGGGGCAGGTAGAACATGAACGTCTTGTCGAGCTCGGTCGCGACGTGCTCGGACATGTGCGCCAGGATCGGGTCCTGGTCCATGGTGGCGGTGGACCCGGCGAGGTCGTCGTCCCAGTTCGCCGACCAGGAGATGTTCATGTCCTTGCCCGTGAGCAGGGACTTGGGGCGCGCGACCGGGGTGTGGGCGCCCTGGGGGGCCGAGAGCAGCATGTCGTACTCGTACGTCCACGGTTCGTAGTAGTCGTGGATCGAGGGCAGGACGGGGTTGGAGAAGATCGTGGCGAGCTTCTTCAGCCGGCCCCCGGCGCGGAGCTTGAGCTTGCCCTTCTTCGTGCGGACCCAGCCGCCCTGCCAGCGGTCCTGGTCCTGGTAGGTGCGGGGGTACCCGAGTCCGGGTCGGGTCTCGACGTTGTTGAACCACACGTACTCCACGCCCGTGCGGTTGGTCCAGGCCTGCTTGCACGTGACCGAGCACGTGTGACACCCGATGCACTTGTCCAGGTTCATCACCATCGACATCTGCGCCATGACCTTCATCAGTAGGTCACCTCCTGAGAACGACGACGGATCACCGTGACCTCGTCACGCTGGTTGCCCGTCGGGCCGATGTAGTTGAAGCCGTACGAGAGCTGCGCGTAGCCGCCGATGAGGTGGGTGGGCTTGAGCAGCACGCGGGTCAGGGAGTTGTGGATGCCGCCCCGCAGCCCGGACGTCTCCGACCGCGGCACGTCCACGGTCCGGTCCTTCGCGTGGTACATGAAGACCGTGCCCTCGGGCATGCGGTGCGAGACGACGGCGCGCGCGACCACGACGCCGTTGCGGTTGTAGGACTCGATCCAGTCGTTGTCCGCGACGCCGATCTTCTCCGCGTCCTGCGGGCTCATCCAGATCGTGGGGCCGCCGCGCGAGAGCGACAGCATGAAGAGGTTGTCCTGGTACTCCGAGTGGATCGACCACTTCGAGTGCGGGGTCAGGTACCGCACCGCGACCTCCGCGTAGCCCTCCGACCCCTGTGCCCCCGTGGGGGACGTGTCGCCGACGCGCGAGTCGCCGAACAGGCGGTGCATGTCGAGCGGCGGCCGGTAGACCGGGAGCTGCTCGCCGAGCTCGGTCATCCAGTCGTGGTCGAGGAAGAAGTGCTGGCGACCGGTGAGCGTGTGCCAGGGCTTGAGCCGCTCCACGTTGATGACGAAGGCGCTGTAGCGCCGTCCCCCGTGCTCGGAGCCGGACCACTCGGGAGAGGTGATGACCGCCGTCGGGCGCGACTGCACGTCCGGGAACGTGATGCGCTTGCCCTGCTCGTCCCGCGCGAGGTCGGCCAGGCGCTGCCCGGTGCGACGCTCCAGGTCCTCGAACCCCTGCACCGCGAGCCGGCCGTTCGTCGTCCCCGAGAGCGCGAGGATCATCTCGCACACGTGGGTGTCCCGGTCCAGGCGCGGGCGCCCCGCCGTCGGTCCGTCGGCGACGACGCCGTTCGCGACGGCGAGTCGCTCGACCTCCGGCGTCGGGTCGAACGCGACGCCCTTGGTGACCATGCCCACCTTCTGGGTGAGCGGGCCCAGGGCGGCGAGCCGGTCGGCGAACGCCGGGTAGTCGCGCTCGACGACGACGAGCTTGGACATGGTGACCCCGGGCACGAGCTCGCCCTGCGGCAGGACCTCGCCGTGGGGCGTGGCCATGGCGTCGGGCGTGTCGTGCGCGAGGGGGACGGCCACGACGTCCTTGCGCACGCCCAGGTGCGTCACCGACATCTTCGAGATGCGCCGGGCGATCGTGTGGAAGATGTCGAAGTCGGTGCGCGTCTGCCACGGCGGGCTGATGGCGGGGTTGAACGAGTGCACGAACGGGTGCATGTCGGTCGAGGACAGGTCGTGCTTCTCGTACCAGGTCGCGGCCGGCAGCACGACGTCGGAGAACAGCGTCGTCGACGTCATCCGGAAGTCGGCGGTGACGAGCAGGTCGAGCTTTCCCCGGGGCGCCTCGTCGTGCCACGCGATGTCCCGGGGCCGGCGGTCCGGCCCGGACTCGGGGGCGCGCACCGCGGCGTCGGTCCCGAGCAGGTGCTTGAGGAAGTACTCGTTGCCCTTGCCCGACGACCCGAGCAGGTTCGCGCGCCAGACGGTGAGGACGCGCGGGAAGTTCGCCGGGTCGTCGGGGTCGGCGCACGCGTAGTCGAGCTCGCCGGAGGAGAGCTGGTCGACGACGTGGCGCACCGGGTCCTTGCCCGCCGCCTCGGCCTCGTCCACCAGGTCGAGGGGGTTGCGGTCGAACGTCGGGTAGCTCGGCGTCCAGCCGCGACGGACGGACTCCACCAGCGTGTCCGCCGTCGTGCGGCCCGAGAACCTCCCGGTGGCGAGCGAGGACGCGAGCGCGTCCGCGGGCAGGCCGTCGTAGCGCCACTGGTCCGTCGCGAGGTACCAGAACGCCGTGCTGATCATGAGGCGCGGAGGCCGGACCCAGTCGAGCGCGTTGGCGTACTGCTGGAAGCCCGTGATCGGGCGGACCTTCTCCTGCCCCACGTAGTGCGCCCACCCGCCACCGTTGATGCCCTGGCAGCCGGTCATGGTCACGAGGGCGAGGAACGTGCGGTAGATCGTGTCGGAGTGGAACCAGTGGTTGGTGCCCGCTCCCATGATGATCATCGACCGGCCGTCGGAGTCGAGCGCGTTCTGCGCGAACTCGCGCCCGATGCGCGCCGCGGCGACGGCGGGTACGCCGGTGATCTCCTCCTGCCAGCCGGGGGTGCCCGGGGTCGCGGGGTCGTCGTAGCCCGTTGGCCACGTGCCCGGCAGACCGAGGTCGGGGCGGTCCACGCCGTACTGCGCGAGCAGCAGGTCGTAGACCGTCGTCACGAGGTGCTTGCCCACGCGGTGCGTCGGCACGCCGCGCCGCACCGAGCCCGCGCCGCCCTGGTGCTCGGCGCCCTCCTCGGGGGCGAGGTCGAAGCGCGGGAGGTCGACGGAGACCGGCCCGTCCGACGTCCCGCCCGTCAGGTCCGCGACCGACAGCGCCGGCTCGACCCCTTCGAGGTCGAGGTTCCACCGCCCGGGGTCGCCGTAGCGGTGTCCGAGCGACCCGTTGGGGACGATGACGTCGCCCGCGCGGGACAGGATCACCGTCCTCGACGCCGCGTGCGCGGTGCCGGCCTGGTCGGCGGCGGGCGTGCCCGCGAGCCGGTCCGCCGTGAGGAAGCGCCCCGGCACGTACACGTCCCCGCGGCGCTCGAGCGTCACGAGGTACGGCGCGTCGGTGAACCGCGCCATGTAGTCGAGGAACCGGGGCGCGCGGTCGCGCACGTGGAACTCGGTGAGGATGACGTGGCCCATGGCCTGGGCGAGGGCGCCGTCGGTGCCGGGGTGCGGGGCGAGCCACTCGTCGGCGAACTTGGTGTTGTCGGCGTAGTCGGGGGAGACGACGATGACCTTCTGCCCGCGGTAGCGGGCCTCGGTCATGAAGTGGGCGTCGGGGGTGCGGGTGACCGGGACGTTGGAGCCCCACATGATGCAGTAGGTGGAGTTCCACCAGTCGGCGGACTCGGGGACGTCGGTCTGGTCGCCGAACACCTGCGGGGAGGCGACGGGCAGGTCGGCGTACCAGTCGTAGAACGACAGCATGCTCCCGCCCAGGAGCTGGACGAACCGCGACCCCACCCCGTGCGACACCATCGACATCGCCGGGATGGGCGAGAAGCCGGCGACGCGGTCGGGGCCGTAGGTCTTGATGGTGTGCACGTGGGCGGCGGCGACGATCTCGGCGGCCTCGTCCCAGGTCGCGCGCACGAGCCCGCCCTTGCCGCGCGCGCTCTTGTAGGCACGGGCCGACCCCGGGTCGGACGTGACCTTCGCCCACGCGAGCACGGGGTCCCCGCCCACGTCGTCCTTCGCCTGCCGGTACAGGTCGAGCAGGGTGCCGCGGACGTAGGGGTAGCGCACGCGGGTGGGGGAGTAGGTGTACCAGGAGAACGCGGCGCCGCGGGGGCAGCCGCGGGGTTCGTACTCGGGGGAGTCGGGGCCGACGGAGGGGTAGTCGGTCTGCTGGGTCTCCCAGGTGATGATGCCGTCCTTGACGTAGACCTTCCAGGAGCAGGACCCGGTGCAGTTCACGCCGTGGGTGGAGCGCACGACCTTGTCGTGGGACCAGCGGTCGCGGTAGAACACGTCGCCCTGGCGCCCGCCGGTCAGGAAC